>NZ_JBEXTV010000056.1:0-55349 GCF_040628835.1 Streptomyces sp. NPDC006134
GGTGGGGCGGCGCTGGGGGGGGCGTGTGGGGGGGGGGGGGGCGCGGTGCGGGGCGGCGGCGCGGGGGCCCGGTTTCACGGGGGGCCCGGGGGGGGCGGGGGGCGCGGCTGGGGCGGGCGGGGCGGCCGACCGGGCTTCGTCTCGGGCCTGAGCCGCCGCGGTGGCCGCCTTGCGTGCGAGCGCCTCCGCGGCGGTCGCCGCACGGTTGGCCTCGGCGGCGTGGCGCCGGGCCGCGGCGGCGGCGCGACGGGCCTCGGCGGCCTGGGCGCTGCTCTGATCGGCGTAGTTGCTCGCCGTCACGGCGGCGTCCGCGGCCGCGTCGGCGTTCACGCCGGCGCTGATGGCGGAGAGCGCCGCGGCGCCGGCCGCGGCAGCGGCTTTCGACGCCTCGTCGGCCGCGTCGGCCGCATCGGTGGCACCCTTGGCGGCGGCCCGCGCCTCCACGGCGGCCTTACGGGCACCGTCGGCGTCGGCCGCGTCACGCGCCGCGTCAGCCGCGGCGCTGCGGGCGCGGGAAGAAGCACGCGCGGCGCCCGCCGCGGCGGCGGCTGCCTGAGCGGCGGCGTCGGCCGCGACCCGGGCGGAGTTGTTGGCCGCGTTGGCCGCGGCGATGGCGTGCTGGGCGGCGGTCGCCGCTTCCTTGGCGGCCTTGGCCGCGCGCCCGGCGGCGGCCGCGGCGTCGACTGAGTCCCGCTGCGCCAACGACGCTTCCTCGGCGGCCTTCTTCGCCGCGTCCTTGGCCATCTCGGCGGCCTTGACCGCCTTCGCCGACGCCTCCTTCGCTTCTCTGGTCTCCTTGGCGGCCTGGCGCCCGGCCTTCTCGGCCTGGGCCGCCAGCTGCTCGACGGTGGCCCTCTCCTGGTCGCGGGAGCGCGCGACGTACTGACCGACGTCCAGGAACTCCTGGACATCGTCGGGAGTGCCGCTCAGGGCGAGTCGGCCCGCCGCCTTCACATTGGGCCCACCGGCGCTGATGATCTGCGCGGCCTCGACCCGGTTGTCCTGCTCCCGCGCCTCGTACTGGCCGGTCGACAGGAACTCCTGCACGTCCTCGGGCGTACCGCTCAAAGCGGCCTGTCCCGCCTCCTGGACTATGGGACCACCCGCACTGACGACCTGCGCGACCAGCACGCGCTGGTCCTGCTGGAGCGGTGCCTCCCAGCCGGACGACAGGAAGGCCTCGAGGTCTTCCGGCGTTCCCGCCAGCGCCGTGCGCGCGGAGTCGAGGAGTTCGGTGCCGCCTATCCCGGCGAGCTGCGCCGCAGCGACGCGGTTGTCCTGGATTCCCAGCTCCCGCGCGGCCGCCAACAGGTTCTTGACGTCTGCGTCGCTGCCGGCGAGGGCCGCCTCGGCGGCCGCCTTGGTCCCGGGGCCCCCGCTCTTGTACAGATCCACGACCAAGGCGCGCTCGGTGAGCGGTGTGGGACTGCCGCTCTGCCCGCTGAACAACCCGTCGTCGGACAGGGGGTCGTCGGCCGCGACGGCCGTGCCGCCAAGCAGCCCCATCACGAGAGCCAGCGGCAGCAAGCCCCCGGCCAGCGCGCGCGCTGCCCGCCGGGGTCTCCTCTCCGCTCGCGGATCACTACTTCTTCGGTTCACAAGTAACTCACCTCGTCGTATCGGTGAAAGGTTTGCCAAGCACCGGACTTCAAGGCTCATGATCATGACAGATCACACCGACTTTTCGTTAGCACTACAGTTCGTTTACAGGTCGTGGCCAGGTGCTCCGCCCCCGTGAGGCCGGGGACCGGTGAGCCGGGACCCGGCCGGGAGAGCTTGAACCGAGACCGGCCGCCTGCGCCCGGCCCGCTGCGCGAACGATGACGGCGGGACTCTTCACCGGGCTGCCATCGGGAGCCGAACCGGCGTGCGTGGCCGCCCCGGCAGCCCGAGCAGCCGACGCTGATCGATCCGGTAGGCGCCGCCTTCCCTCTGTGGCAGCCTTACAGGTTCACCGGGTGGAGGTTCCCGTCCCGTATCGCGGGCGCTCGACACCACAGCCGGGAGACCGACCGTTCCGTTCTGCGACTGCGCATCCCGGAAGGGCCGTCGTTCCGGGTCACCCTCCGGGCCGATGACGCCGGTGAGCCAAGTGTGACTGAGCGTTTGATTCGGCGAGTTGAGCAGGGCACCGGTGCGGTCCTGCTGGCGGTGCCGGCTCTGAGGCCGTGATCCACGTCGCCTCGATCGACAATCTCGCCAAGCACATAATGGACGAGACGGCGCCAACCCGATCAAATGCCCTCTGAGCCAGTTGAGTGCATCCGTAACTCCCGGATTCCGGCGTGTCACTCCGACTGGTGCTCCGGCCCTCCGAAGTCCGGGCTGGTGTGATCCGGGCTGGTGAAGCTCGGGCGTGGGCCGTCGTCCGCGCTGCTGAAACCGGGGCGGTTGTAGCCGAGTTGTGGCATACGGGTGGTTGGCGTCGGCGGTGCCGTACGGCGCAGGACCGCCGTACTGGGGTCGTCCAGGGCATCCTGCAGGAACGGCAGGATGCCACGTTCCAGCAGCGCCTCGCGCCAGGCTTCTCTGGCCCGTGCCACCTCCTCGCTCAACTCGCCGTAGGGCCCGGTTTCGAGTGAGGGCCTGTTGCGTAGGGCAGTGAAGAGCAGGGCGACAGCCGCAACCAGAGTCGCACCTGCGGCTACGGCGCCGAACATCCACCCCGTGGTGAGCATGATCCGGGCGATCGCCGGCTCGGGGTCGAGCAGTTTCAGGATGTATCCGATGATCAGGAAGATCACCGCAAGAGTTCCGGCGAGGACGGGTGCCAGGACCGCGACGGTGGCGCCGACACTCGCCCCCTTGGACTCGGCGACCTCACCCATGGTTGCGGCGAGCCTCATCGTGCTTGCGTCCCTCTCCGTGGAGCCGGTTCCACGGACAACCGTCGGCTGCCAGGACGGGCACGGTGTCCGTACTTCCGCTGCTGCCACCGTTGGTGCCTCTGGACGTACGTGCAGCCCAAGCACTGTTGCCAGCAGACGGCGGCCGTAGGACATCCGGGCCCACCGGTGAGGAGCGACTCCGTTGCGGATCCCGCGGCCGCCTGGATGTCCAGCGCCCAGGATGGCGGCCCCGAGGCGGCGGCCCAGACGGGCCGGGGCACGGTGGTCCACCGATCGGCTGTCGGAGCGCGGAGAAGCAGACGGAGCAGAGGCGGGCGCCGAGCCCGAACCTGAGGACGAGTGGGCAATGCGCGAGGACTGGTACGGGGGCACCGGGTGGCGGAGTTCTTCGCGGAGCCGGACGTAGTGCTGGTACTCCGTCGCCGCAGCCGCCGTGATGAGTGCGGTGGCACTGAGTGCCATGGTGCGCAGCTGTTCGGGGTTGAGCCGCTGTCCCACAGCAGCCAGGTCCGGGCGGTTCGGGGCAGAGCGCAGCGCCTCATCGAGGAGCCGCTCGTATTCTTGGCGGTCCTCGCTGAGCAGGTGTGGCGGAACGCTGTTCACAGCCCCTCCTCCCCGAACTCCGTCCTCTGCCATCGTGGAGCGTTTCGACCGTCGCGGCTAGTTCCCGTGCCACTGGCCGGGTCCGCGGGGAAGGGACCGTCTCCGGGTTGCGAGGGACCCGGAGGCTGTGATCGATCCGCAGGCAGTTCGCCGAGGGCTCGCTCCGGCGTGCGGGCGTCCGCGACCGCGCTTGGCGGCCTGGGCGAAGGCACCGGCCGCGCGATGGGCGTGGGGCCTTCTGCGGCAGAGGCTGGTAGCTGAACTTGGTCTGAGTGGGATGCCGAAGGCGCGGGCAGGGGCTCCGCTCGGAGCGCACGAGCCGACGACGCTACGACGGCTCCGGCACCCACGGTTCCCACGTCGGCGACGCCATGCACACCGCCCGAAGCGCTGGCGGCTGGCTGCGCCCCGGTCTCTGCGGCCGCTTCCTGCGCGCCTGCCGACTGCCGGTCGCCCGTCACCGCCTCGCTCACGGTCTGGATGCGGATGAGTTGGGTGAGTAGCACGGGCGCCGACATGCCGACGACGAGGGCGGCGTACTCACCGCTGATCTGCCCCGTGGTGCCGAACAGCACTGCGGCACCGGCACCCATCGTGGTGTGCACGACGGCCGCGGCGAAGTCGACAGGGGCATCGAAGTACCCCTGGAACCGTGGAGCTTCTCCCTGTGCCGTCCCCGCCGTGATCGCATGCCGATGGGCGTTGCGGTCAGCCTGCCAACATACGAACCGGGCGTACAGGTCCACGACCCCACGCAGCAGACCGCCCGCCGCCCCCAAAAGGATCAACGTCGGGACGTCCACGGTCTCCCCCGGGTGATGGCGCTGACGCCTGGCAGCGAGCTTGCGGACACCGGACGAGCGTAGAGCCGCGGACAAGCCGCAGGGAAGAGCTCAAGCCGGCCCGCCGCCAGGGCACCCCAGAAGCATACGAACGAGCCCTGGACGCGACCGCCGTAGAACTCGCCTCCTCACCGCTGATCGACTACCAGCACCGCCGCGCCCTCCTCACCGACTGGGCACTGCCACCACAGGCATGGCGCCCGATCGCCGACCAGCTGGAACGCCGGCCCAGTCCCCGCTACATCTCCGACGGCCGAGCACGCCTCGCCGTCACGGCCTGCCACTGGACGCAAGTCACCCAAGGCGAGACCCAGTTCGAAGCCAACCGAAGCCCGAAAGGACCCCGAGCTCGACACGTCGTGGAGATTGGACCGGTTCACCATCGGACACTGGCGTCGGCAGAACAAGGTGCCCCTCTACCGGCAGATGAAGCCGTTGCTCGACGCCTACGCCGCCCAGCTCGCCCGAACCGTCGATACAGCACCCTCCACTCGCCAACTGAAGCGCTCAGTCACACCAAGGCTGGGTGGTTGTCACCCGGTTCCTGCTTCAGGATTCGAGATCCAGGTAATCGATGACGTTGATGGCGACGTCCGAGAGTCCCGCAGCGCGGGCTCCGCCGTCCTGGAAGTACACGTCTTTGAATCCTTCGGCGATGATCTGGCGCAGCTGCCGGTCGCCGGCCCCGGCGTTTCGGGCATCGAAGAGGCGACGCGCGTACTGCGGGGGGGGAGGTGCACGGTGAGCCGCCGGAAGCGTCCGTCGTCGGTCGTGCCGACGGGCGCGGTGTACCCGAACCGGACCCGGGTCTCCACGGTGATCCCTCGGGTGCGGGCGGCCTCGCGGCGCCGGCGCTCGCGGACCCGGGGCTGCCACGGCTGCCGTACGGCGGCATCGATTCTCGCGGCGATGTCCTTGGGCGGGTTCTTCCTGGCGCCCCGCCGGTAGCGGTTGTCGGAGTCCGCGGTGACTCCGATCTCCGCCGCCACGCCTTGGCCGTACCCAATTGCCTGATCAGGTAGCCGATCTGCCCCTTGAGGGTCTTGGGGGTCCCGGGTGAAAGTCTCCTGTTCGGTGCGCTCGATGGCGCCCTCGATCTCTCCCGCTACGGCTTGAGCTCCCTTCGGGGGTGGGGACCCGGCCGTCGGGGCCGGCCGGAACCGGGTCTTCCGAATCTCGCGCAAGTCGTGTTGCCACCGCCTGTACGTTCATCCCGTGACGGCGGTGCTTCATCGAGTGGTACGGCTCGTCCGCCGCGATGCGGTCGGTGGCGATCAGCGTGCCGTCGAGGACGACGAACCCCTCTGGCAGCAGCTCGCGCAGGGCCTCGTACAGGGTCGGGGTCCGCTCGGCGAGGATGTCCACCGTTTCCGTGGCGTACTGGCCGGCGGCGGCGGTGGAGACGCCGAACCCTTCAGCGACCTGGGCCAGGGTTTCGTTCTTGCGCAGGTGCACCAGGACGAGCAGAGCCTGTCGGAAGCAGCCCGACCTGCGCCGGCGGGAGTTCAGCTCACACCTTCGGGCGTGGATGAGCCAGGAAACGTGCTCGACGACCTCGTGCGGGAGGTCGAGCATGGCTCGATACGGGACCAACAGAGCTTCTGCGTCGAGGCGTTGGCGAGTGAGATCACCAGCCGAAACGACCAGGAGCCCTGCCGCGTCACGGCCCTGACCACCAGCCGTCATCACCCGCAAACCACAGAATGAGAAGCGTTCACAGAGAGACACGAATCCCCTCGCCTCACCGCCCCTTTTTCCAGGCGTGCGCTCAAGAAGAAGACGCGACGTCGGAATCCGCGCGCGCTTACGGGCGGTGGCAACCTCATACGCAAGCGGTGTCGGTCGTCCATGCAGCACCGCCCCGGCCGTCCGGGCCGTCTCCGCAGCCGGAGCTGCGACGCCGGCAGCGCTACTTGCTGTACGTCGGCTACGCCGCAGCCCTCTCGGCTGCTGCGCCTTGGCGGTCGAGGTGCACTGCCGACGGTGGGAGCACACGCGTGGGCAGCACAGGAATTGCGGTGGGTCCCGGCCTTCGGTGGCCTGGCAGCCGGCGTCGGGCTGCTCTTCTTCGCCCTGCCCGGGAGCCGCGCTCGCGGTCGAGCCCTCGCCTGCGCTGTCTGGTGCAGCGCCTGGGTGCCGTACCGCCACCTGTTTCACCACGGCGATGTGTCCCGGCTGCCGGGAACCGAGCCGTGAGCGGCCGGCAGGCCGGCGTGGGCGGCTGATCGGTCTCGTTGCGAAGGTGGCCGCCTGTCGCATCGGCCGCAGTCACCCAGGGCCGCGTTCTCCGAAGTACCGCGCCGGAACCGACCGCCGCTCCGAGGCCGCGGAGTCATGACCGAGAGACGCCACCGGCTCCGGAAGACCGCGACCGGGATCCGGTCTCCGCCTACGGGCCGGGGGGCAGCAGGCCGCGGGTCAGGGTGAAGGCGGCTGTGGCCGTGGACAGGAGGGCGTTGATCCTTCCGAGGATGCGGCCCGTCCTGTCGGCGTCCTGCGCGTCGACGGCCGAGGCCAGGTCGTCGGCGTATTCCCGCGCCCGCACGGCCTCATCGGGCGTCGCGGTGTCCGCGTCCGCGCGCAGGGCGTCGATCAGCCGCTGGTGGGGAACGTCGGGCGTATTCGTTCGGTTGCCGTAGCCGCCGTGGGCCACGGCCTGCGGGCTGTGGACGTTTGCCACGACGAAGCCACCCGACGCAGAGGAGATGTGCACTCCTTCGCCTCCCATCCATATGAACTTGCGCTCGTACTCGGACCAGCCCTTGCGCGTCACGCTGTACTCGCCGAACCGCCAGCCGCTGACCTTGATCAGTTTGTGCTTGAGCGGCTCGGCCAGGATGAGGAAGACATCCGCCCGGTTCCATCCTCGCCGGGCGAAATAGTCCGTCATCACCACGTGCGGACCCGGGCGCACTGCCCGTCGGCAGATCTCGCGGAACGCCTGCCCCTGGTACGCCTCCAACTGGTCAGGAGGGAGCGACGGCTCCGGAAGTCCCTTCCGGTGCACAGCTCCGCGGATCTTGACGAACAGCGCATAGACCGACCAGCAGAGCAGAGCAATCATCACAACTTGCCCGAGCGTCAGCTCCTCGCTCATCGCTCTCCCCCGTCTACCTCAAGGGGGCTTATTTTAAAGTGATTTGACGCTCCGTGAAGTCTGCTGAACCAACACTTTCCTTGCGTTTCGCCAAGACGGCGGCCGTCTCACCCGTCCCTCCCTCCACACCGACACGCGAGCGGGTGTTCCCGGAACTCGGCACCGCTCCGGAGCGGCCCGAACGGCATCTGCTGCTCCCAGAGGGGATCCGGTCCGGGGAGCCGGCGGTTCGGGACGTTTGTGTGACCGCCGGCCTCGGCGGTCGTCGGCGAGGTGCGAGCGCCCGTCGTCCGTACCGTGGTGATGTCTCCTGTGCCCGCCGGGCCCACAACGCCAGGCTCCGAAGACGCCGCAGGTGCCGGCACGTGACGGCAGAGTCGTAGCATCGTCGGACGATGCCCTCCGCGGAAGGACGGGCGGAACACCTTCACCGATGGCGGAGCGTGCGCCGCGCCGCTCGCGCTCCCTCACGCCCCCGGCACAGCGGTGCCGCTCAGCGAACGGACGCGTTGGTCATGTCACTGTCGCATCGTCGACAGGTCACCGCCGGCACACCGGGACGTGCCGCCAGGGTCGAAGGGAGCGCGGGACATGGAACTGCGGCCGGACGAGGACGCCTATCTGGAGGCCTTCGACAGGTTCCTCGCCGGGACCGATGAGAAGTCCACCACCCACGCCTACCTGCAAGGCATCATCGAGCGGCTGCCTGCCCGGCGGGTGTTCTTGGACGTGGGCGCCGCCGACGGCACGACGACACGGCATATCGCCCCGTACTTCCAGCGCACCGTCTGCATCGAGCCGAGCGCACCGATGCGGCGCGCCCTGGCACAAGCCTGCCCGCAGGCCGAGGTGATGGCCGAGCCGGTCCTCGAGGCTCGGGTGGACGCACAGGCCGATCTGGCGCTGCTGTCCCACGTGCTGTACTACGTTCCGCGCGCGCAGTGGGCGGCGACGGTGGCGCGCGTCATGGAGTGGGTGGCGCCGGGCGGTGTCCTGCTCGTCGTACTGCAGGATCCCGACAACGCCTGCATGCGCATGGTGCGACACTTCACCGGCCGGCGCTTCGACCTGGAGGAACTCGCCGACGAGCTCAGCACGCTCCCGCCGGGCCTGGCCGGCGGCGCAGGACTGGACGTCGTGCCGGCCTGTTACCGCAGCCGGGATCTGGACGAGACCGTCACGGTCGCCGGCTTCCTCCTCAGCGTCCCCGGCACCCCGCACCCGCCCAGGGAAGCGATCGAGGCATACGTCCGCCGGCACTTCGCCGACGGCGACGGCGGGTACGCCCTCCGCCACGACCAGCACGTACTGCGCGTCCAGCGCCCGGCGCCGTGACCACACGCGCTGCCTGCGGCCGGGCACACGGCAGGCCGGCCACCCGCCGGTACCGGCACATCCCCCTGGCCGTGCTCGCCCACGCCGTCCTCACCGTTCCCGCCGCCCAGGCCGACGGCGACGCAAGGGGGCAGCAGAAACGGACCAGCCCTCGCCCCGCTCACCGTGGCAGAGATCCGGTGCCCGCCGGACACCCTCCTGCCCCCCCACCACCAGGGCAGACGCCACCACGCCCTGAGCTGGTTCCCCGGCACCGCCGCCACCGAAGAAGAGCCGGCTCAGGACAGGAGGTCCCGTACGGGCATCGGGCCGCGGCGCGCACGCGGGCGGCGGAGAGGCCCGGCCCCGTTCGCCGGTACCGCTCACGCCCGGTCTCCGGGAGCGGTCAGCGCTGTGCCGGTGCCGACAGGCTGTGCAGGCGCAGGGCGAGTTGTATCTCCAGGGCGCGGGCGGGGCTGTGCCAGTCCTCGCCCAGGAGACGGCCGACGCGTTCCAGACGCTGCGCGACCGTGTTCACGTGGACGTGGAGTTCGTTCTTGGTGCGGGCCGGGCTCATGCCGCAGGCGAAGTACGCGTCGAGGGTGCGCAGCAGTTCGGTGCCGCGCCGCTCGTCGTACGCGATGACCTCGCCGATGGTGCGGTCGACGAAGCCCGCGATGTCCCCGTTCCCGGCCAGGAGGAGCCCCAGGAAGCCGAAGTCCTCGGCGGCGGCGCCGTCCCCCGAGCGGCCGAGCAGGCGCAGGGCGTCCAGGCAGCGCCGGGCCTCCGCGTAGGCGGTGGCCACCGCGTCGGGGTGGGCGGCCAGGTCCTCGACGGGGGCGGAGGCGCCGACCGTGACGGCCTCGTGGACGGCCGCGCCGAGGTACCGGGCGGTGCGGCGGGCCGCGTCGGTGGCGGTCTGCCCCGGGCCGAGGGGCAGCAGCAGGACGGTGCCGCCGTCGCGGGCGGCGGCCAGGCCGTGTCGTGTCGCGGCGAGGTGGGAGGCGGCGGCCCACAGGCGCCGGCGGGCGTCCGCCTCCTGGTCGGCGTCGGCCGCGGGGCTGTCGAGGCGGGCTGCGAGCACGGTGTGGGTGGCGCCGAGGTCGGCGTGCAGCCGCCGGGCGCGGTCGTGCAGCAGCCGCGGGTCGCGGTCGCGGGCGTCGAGGAGGTCGTCCAGCAGCTCGCCGCGGACGCGCTGTTCGGCCTCGGCGGCGGACCGGCGCGCGAGGAGCAGCAGCGAGGTGACCATGGCGGCGCGCTCCAGGGTGCGCTGGTCGACCGGGTCGAGTCCGGGGTGGCCGCGCAGCACGAGCGCGCCGAGCTGTTCGCCGCCGGCGGTGACCGCGGCGATCCAGTCGTCCCCGTGCCGTACCGCGTGCCCCTCGGTGCGGGACGCCTCCAGGGCGTCGGCCGGTGCGGCGCCGGCCTCGGTGAACTCGACGGTGCCGTCGAGGACCTCGGAGACGGCGGCGGCCACGTCGTGCACCCCGCCGCCCCGCAGGACCAGCTCCGCGAGGCGGTCGTGGACGTCGGAGGCGCGTTCGATGACGGCGCTGCGGTCCCGGATGATCTCGTTGGCCCGCTCCAGGCCGGCGAGGGCCGAGCGGGTCTCGGTGAGCAGGTTCGCGGTGTCGATGGCCGCCGCCGCGAGGGCGGCGAAGGAACCGAGGAGGGCGATCTGCTCCCGCTCGAAGACCCGGGCCCGCCGGTCGGCGGCGAACAGCACGCCGATGACGTGGTGCCCGAGCATCAGGGGGACGCCGAGGATGGCCACGAGCCCTTCGTCGCGCACGGCCCCGTCGATGGTGCGCGTGTGCTGGAAGCGGTCGTCCTGGAAGTAGTCGTCGGTGACGTAGGGGCGGGCGGTCTGGGCGACGAGGCCGCCGAGGCCCTCCCCCATGCCCAGGCGCAGCTGCTGGAAACGGGCCGCGACCGAGCCCTCGGTCACGCGCATGTAGGTGTCGCCCCGGGCGGGGTCGTTCAGGCTGAGGTAGGCCACGTCCGTGCCGAGCAGGGAGCGGGCGCGCTGCACGATCGCCCGCAGGACGGCGTCCACGTCCCGCAGTCCGGCCAGGTCGTGGGCGGTTTCGAAGAGGGCCGACAGTTCGGCCTCCCGCCGGCGCCGCCCCTCCAGCTCGCTGCGCACCCGCAGCGCGAGCAGTTTGGCCCGTTCCAGCGCGGCGATCCGGTCGGCCGGCCCGCCTTCGGCGCGGGCGAGCAGTACCGGCTGCTCGTAGGCGTCGGCGGACGCGCCGCGGGCCAGCAGCTCCAGGAACGGCGTCTCGGTGCCGGCCGGCGCCCCGGCGGCGGTGGCGGGGCGCTCGGCGGGCTGCACATGATCGCGGGACATGCTCACAGGATTCCCCATCGCCCGGCCGCCGTGGCAGCCCTGTGGAAAACTCGGCGGGACCCGGGCCGCGCCGGGCTCAGTGCGCCGTCCAGCCGCCGTCCAGGACGAGCGAGGTGCCGGTCACGAAGGACGCCTGCGGACCGCACAGGTACGCCACGGCCTCGGCGACCTCCTCCGGTTCGACGAGCCGTTTGAGCGCGCTGTCCCGCAGCAGCACGTCCGTCAGGACCCGCTCCTCGGGGATGCCGTGCGCCCGGGACTGGTCGGCGAGCTGTTTCTCGACCAGCGGGGTGCGGACGTAGCCCGGGTTCACGCAGTTCGACGTGACACCGTGGGCGGCGCCTTCGAGGGCGGCGGTCTTGGAGAGCCCTTCCAGGCCGTGCTTGGCGGCGACGTAGGCCGCCTTGTAGGGCGAGGCGCGCAGGCCGTGGACGGAGGAGACGTTCACGATGCGGCCCCAGCCCTGCCCGTACATGTGCGGCAGGGCTCCGCGGATCAGCCGGAACGGTGCCTCCAGCATCACGGTGAGCATGGTGTGGAAGACGTCGGGCGGGAACTCCTCCAGGGGTCGCACCCGTTGCAGCCCGGCGTTGTTGACGAGGATGTCGGTGCCGGCGGCGGCGCGTTCGGCGGCGTCGAGGTCGGTCAGGTCGACGACGCGCGGCTCGACGGCGCCCGCCAGGCCGCGGGCGTGCCCGGCGAGCTCCGCCAGTCCGGCGGCGTCCCGGTCGACTGCTCTGACCTCGGCCCCGGCGGCCGCCAGCCGCAGCGCGCAGGCGCGGCCGATGCCGCCGGCGGCTCCGGTGACGAGTGCGGTGCGGCCGCCGAGGTCGAGCGTGGGGGCGTGGGGTCCCGGGAGGGCGCTGGGCGAGGTCATGGCACGACCCTAGGAAGCCCTCACGCTCTGCCCCATGTGATCACGTCCTACAGTTCAGCCCGACTCGGTGGTGTCGAACCACGTAGGCCCGTCCGACATGGCCTGCTTGATCCGGAACAGGGAGAATTCGTGGAGGTCGGGCAGCGCGTCCACCGCGAACCAGCCCACCTCCAGCGACTCGTCGTCGTTGACCCGGGCCTCGCCCCCGACGGCACGGCAGCGGAACGTGATGTCCATGTACTGGCAGACGTCGCCGTTGTCGTACGTCACCGGGTCCAGTGCCTGGACGAGCACGACCCGCTCGGCGACGCACCGCACCGCGGTCTCCTCGTACACCTCGCGCACGGCGCAGGCGGCGGGCTGCTCACCCGGCTCCGGGATGCCGCCGACGACCGACCAGCGGCGGGTGTCGGACCTGCGGTTCAGCAGCACTCTGTCCTGGTCGTCGAAGACGAGGGCGGTGACTCCGGGGAGCCACAGCAGCTGGTGTCCGGCCGAGGCGCGGAGCTCGCGGATGAAATCGGGAGTAGCCATGGGCCCGACCCTAAAAGGCCGCGCCGGCCGCCTCGCGCACCCGCGAGGGTCGTGCGGCTACACGCCACCGGCGCGCCGCCCGCGCACGCCCGCCCCGATCGCCAGGCCGAGCCCGCCCGCGGCGACCAGGACGAGGGCGGTCTCCGGGAGGACGCCCAGCCGGGTGGCGGGCGTCGTGGAGGAGCGCAGCGGCACCTCCTGCACCAGGGAGCCGGCGACGAACATGCCGGTCTTCTGCGTGATCCGCCCGTCGGGCATGATGATCGCGCTGACGCCGCTGGTCACCGGCACGGTGACGGTCCGGCTGTGCTCGACCGCGCGGATACGGGACATGGCGAGCTGCTGGTAGGTCATCTCGCTGCGGTCGAAGGTCGCGTTGTTGCTGGGCACGGAGATCATCTGGGCGCCGTCGGTGACCTCGGAGCGCACGGCCCAGTCGAAGGCGGCCTCGTAGCAGGTGACGAGGCCGACCCGGGTGCCGTCCATGGTGAACACGCCGGGGTCGCTGCCCCGGCTGAAGTCCTGGCGGACCATCGACGTCCAGTCGCTGTTGATCGCGCCGATGAGCGAGCGCAGCGGGAGGTACTCGCCGAACGGCTGGATCTGCCGCTTGTCGTAGATGTCGACGGGCCCCTCGGCCGGGTCCCACAGGATCTGCTCGTTGTAGAGCCTGCCGTCGCGTTCCACGACGCCGCCGACCGAGATGGGCGCGCCGATCACCCGGGCCGCCTCGTCGATGACGGTGCGCGCGTCGGGGTTGGCGAACGGGTCGATGTCGGAGGAGTTCTCCGGCCACAGCACGAAGTCGGGCCGTGCGACCTTGCCCGCCTCGACCTCGGCGGCCAGCCGCCGCGTCTCGCGCGCGTGGTAGTCGAGTACGGCCCGTCGCTGGGCGTTGAAGTCGAGGCCCGCGCGGGGCACGTTGCCCTGGACCACGGCGACGGTCGCGGTGCCGTCCTCGGCCGCGTCGTCGACCAGCGGGCGGGCGGCCAGCGCCCCCGCCACCGGGAGGGCCACGCTCAGCAGGGCCACGGCCGCCGCGCCCCGCCGCAGGACGCGGGTGCGCCGCGCCCGCAGGGCCAGGCGTACGACGTCGTACAGGCCGAAGCCGCACAGGACGACCGCGAACCCGAGCAGCGGTGTGCCGCCCACCGCCGCCAGGGGCAGGAACACCCCGTCCGCCTGGCCGAAGGCGATCTTGCCCCAGGGGAAGCCCTCGAAGGGCACGCGCGCGCGTGCGGCCTCTCCCGCGGTCCACAGCGCCGCCGCCCACACCGGCCAGGCGGGCAGCTTCGACACCGCCGCGACGCCCGCGCCGGCCAGCGCGACGAAGACCGCCTCGATCGCCGCCAGGGCGAGCCAGGGGCCGGGGCCGACCTCCACGCCGGTCCACACCAGCAGCGGCAGCAGGAAACCGAGCCCGAACAGGTAGCCGAGGCCGAGGCCCGCCTTCCAGCCGCGTCCGCGCAGCACCCACCCGAGACCGGCGAAGGCGGGCACGGCCAGCCACCACAGGGTGCGGGGCGGGAAGCTGACGTAGAGCAGCAGGCCGCAGAGCGCGGCTGCGACGGCCGGGACGCAGCGTGCGAGCCGCGAGCCGCGCGCGGCGGGCGCGGTCCGCGACTGCAGCCGGTCCGGCTCGCCGACGGGGGTTGCGGTGACGGTCACTCCCGGAGTGTACGGCGGGCGGCTGTGCGGCGGACGAGCGCGGTCCGGGGCCGCCGCGGGCGGGACGGCGTGCTGATCCGCGGTGCCGTGGGCAGGCGGTGCGGAGGGCGGCACGCTCGGCATGGCCTCACGCGCGGACGGCGTGCCGCGCCGCCGGGACGGGCGCGCCGCGGTCCGGGCTCAGTGGGCCGGGTCGGACGCCTTCGGGCGCAGCCGGTCCTTGATGACGCGGACGGCCGCCTCCGCGTCGTCCACGGTGACCGTGAACGTGTGGCCGTCCCACAGGCGCAGGATGACGCCCTCGCCGCGCCGGACGACGACGGCGGTGCCCTTCTCGGGGCGCCAGCGATAGCCCCATCCGCCCCAGTGGCGCGGGGTGACGTGCGGCGCGAACTCCGCGCCCGCCACATGGGAGAGGGGGATGCGGCGCCGGGGCACGCCGATGTGCCCGCAGCGCACTTCCAGGCAGTCCTCGTCGACTCTGAGGGCGACGTGGACGAAGGCCAGCGTGCCGAAGAGGACCAGCAGGCCGGCCGCGATGCAGCCGACGACGGCCATGACGAGCGGGGCGATGCCGGACTCCCACGCCGAGTCGACGGCCAGCGCGATCCCGAGGGCCAGGCAGGCCGCGCCGATGAGCGCCAGCAGCCACTGGACCCGGTTCGTGGCCCGTCCGGTCCAGACGTCGGGGGGCGGGGCGTGCTCGCCGTGGCGGTGGTCCCTCATGCATACGAGATTACTCAGGTTTCGCTGTGCGGGTACCTCGTCGCGAAGGGTGACTGGGCCGGCCGGGCGCACGCCGCCATGGGGAGCGTCCGGTCCGCGCGGCTGCTACCGGGCGGGGGTGGCGGCCTCCAGCAGCCGGCCTTCCTCGTAGGCCAGGGCGGCGGCGGGCAGCGGGCCCTGCCGTCCGCTGAGCAGCACGGTCAGGGTGCCGTCGGACGGGGCGGCGGGCTCGGGCCGGGCGCCGATCCGGCGCAGCGCCTGGGCGGCGACGGCTCCGGCGGAGCCGTGCAGGACGAGGGGCGGGGAGCCGGGGCGCTGCACGGCGGCCCGGATGCGCTCGGCGACCAGCTCGTAGTGGGTGCAGCCCAGGACGACGGTCGTCACCTCCTCCGGGGTCAGGGCGGCGGCCGCCGCGACGGCGGCGTCGATCGCCGTCTCGTCCGCGCGTTCGACGGCGTCGGCGAGTCCGGGGCAGGGCACCTCGGTGACCGGGACGCCGTCGGCGAAGTCACGGATGAGGCCGCGCTGGTAAGGGCTGCCGGTGGTGGCGGGCGTCGCCCAGATCGCCACGGGGCCGCCACCGGCCGCGGCGGGCTTGATCGCCGGAACGGTGCCGATGACCGGGATCTCCGGCTCCAGCCGGGCGCGCAGGGCCGGCAGCGCGTGCACGGTGGCGGTGTTGCAGCCGACGATCAGGGCGTCCGGGCGGTGGGCCGCGGCGGCCTCGGCGACGGCGAGAGCGCGCCGGGTCAGGTCCTCGGGGGTCCGCGGTCCCCAGGGCATCCCGTCGGGGTCCAGGGAGAGCACGAGATCGGCGTCGGGGCGCAGGCGCCGCACCGCGGCGGTGGCCGCCAGCAGCCCGATTCCGGAGTCCATGAGCGCGATCTTCACCCGGCCACGATAGACGATGCCCGTCGCCGGGCCCTTCTCGTGGGGCAGACTGCGCACGTGAGCGCCGTTGTGTGGATCGCCGCCGTATCCCTCGCCGCCTGGTTGTGGCTGCTGCTCGGCCAGGGCTTCTTCTGGCGCACGGACGTCCGGCTGCCGCCGCGGAGGGAACCGGACGTGTGGCCGTCGGTGTGCGTGATCGTGCCGGCGCGCGACGAGGCCGCGGTCCTGCCGGCGAGCCTGCCGTCGCTGCTCGCGCAGGACTATCCGGGGCGGGCGGAGGTCTTCCTGATCGACGACGGCAGCTCCGACGGCACCGGGGAGCTGGCCCGCGCGCTGGCGCGGCGCCACGGCGGGCTGCCGCTCACCGTGGACTCGCCCGGCGGTGAGCCGCCCGCGGGCTGGACCGGCAAGCTCTGGGCGGTCCGGCACGGCATCGGGCTGGCACGCGCGCGTGGACCCGAGTACCTGCTGCTGACGGACGCCGACATCGCCCACGCCCCGGACAGCCTGCGGCAGCTGGTGGCGGCGGCCCGCACCGGTGGTTTCGACGTCGTCTCCCAGATGGCCCGGCTGCGGGTGCGCAGCACGTGGGAGCGGCTCGTCGTGCCGGCCTTCGTCTACTTCTTCGCCCAGCTGTATCCGTTCCGCCGGATCGGCCGGAGGAAGGCGCGGACGGCCGCCGCGGCGGGCGGCTGCGTGCTGCTGCGCGCCGAGGCCGCCGAGCGGGCACGGATCCCGGAGGCCATCCGGCACGCCGTCATCGACGACGTGGCGCTCGCGCGGGCGGTGAAGGACGGCGGGGGGCACATCTGGCTGGGGCTGGCCGACCGGGTGGACAGCGTGCGCCCGTATCCGCGGCTGGACGACCTGTGGCGGATGGTGTCGCGCAGCGCGTACGCGCAGCTGCGGTACAACCCGCTCGTGCTGGCCGGGACGGTCGCGGGGCTGGCGCTGGTGTACCTGGTGCCGCCGGTGGCCGTGGCGGCGGGCGCGATCGGCGGCAGTGCGGCGGCGGTGGTGTGCGGCGGCCTGGCGTGGCTGGTGATGGCGGGAACGTACCTGCCGATGCTGCGCCACTACGGGCAGCCGCCCTGGCTCGCTCCCCTGCTGCCGTTCACCGCGTCGCTGTACCTGCTGATGACGGTCGACTCCGCGGTGCAGCACCACCGGGGGCGCGGCTCGGCCTGGAAGGGCCGTACGTACGCGCGCCCGGACGCCGTGCCCGACGAGGGCTGAGCGCGGCTGCCCGGGGCCGGCTTCGCTTCCGGCCGGGGGGCCGGTCCAGGCCCGGCCGTGGGCACGGCCGACGGTCCACCGAGGGCTCACGCCGTGCTCGGGCGCCCGGTGACGGGCCTCGCTCCGGACGTGGGGGCGGATGCGGGCGCGGGGTGACCGTGGCGTGCGGGCCGGCGAAGGGGCGCGCCCCTTCGCAGACGGTCATGCAGACCACGCAGACGAGGATGTGCCGGAAGGCGTGCCGGTGGTCGAGGCTGACGGTGAGGTTCTCGCGGGCCGCCACGGCTCCGGTGCGGTCACCGTCGTCGAGGCGGACGCAGGGGCCGGCCGAGGGAGCCGGGAGAACCCCGGCGGGCGGCCGTCGACAACCCTCCCGAAAATCGCCCATTACCGGAAGATCGCTCGGCGTGACGCCCCCTTATGCGAAATTCGCTCGCATTAGGGACCCCCCGTCACTGCGGACACGGAAAACAACCCTCTTATCGGTCTCCCCAACCAGCACATCGTGGGCTTAACTTATGTGCCATGACCTCCCCCCGCTCCACTTATGGTGGCGGCTACCACTCCGCCTCCTTCCGGGACACCCCCATCTACGACTCGCTCGTGGCCGAGCGGGGCACCCCGCAGATCGCCCCGATCCGGGTCCCGGCCGCGTACGATGCGCCGGGCAGCCAGCTGCCCGCGCTCCCCTCGGCGATGCCCGCCCTCCCGGCGGCCCCGTCCCAACCCGTGCACGGCTATCCGGCGCAGGCTCCGCAGCACGCCCCGCTGCAGCACGCCCCGTTGCAGCACGCCCCGCTGCAGCAGGCACCCGCCCCCTACATCCCGCAGCAGGCGACCGCGCCGCGCGGCTACCCCGGCCCGCAGCCGCAGCCGCCGCGTCCGGCGGCGCCCGGCCCCGCGGGGTACGAGGCGATGCGCCCCGCGGCCCCGCGCCCCGCACCGGCGCCCGCGCCGTACCAGGACCCGTACAACAACCAGCAGTACCGCGGCTACTGATCCGCTTCCGGGGCTGTCGGTGCCTCCTGGCAGGATGGCCCCATGGGGAGCGCGCGACTGCAGTCGGTTCACGTCCATCCGGTCAAGGCGTTGCGGGGCCTGGCGCCCCGGGAGGCCGCCGTGGAGCCCTGGGGGCTGGCCGGAGACCGCCGCTGGGTGCTGATCGACGACGGGGGAAAGGTCGTCACGCAACGCCAGCAGCCGCGCCTCGCCCTGGCCGCCGCCGAGCTCCTGCCCGGCGGCGTCCGGCTGTCCGCGCCCGGCATGGAGCCGTTGACGGTGCCGGTGCCGCGCCCGGGAGGCACGGTCGCGGTGGAGATCTTCCGCGACAAGGTCGAGGGCGTCCCGGCACAGGACCCCGCCGCGCACGTCTGGTGCAGCGCCTACCTCGGCATGGACGTACGGCTCGTGCACATGGACGACCCCGCCACGCGCCGGCCCGTCGACCCGCGGTACGCACGGCCCGGTGAGACCGTCTCCTTCGCCGACGGCTACCCGCTGCTGCTCACGACGACGGCCTCCCTCGACGCCCTCAACCACCTGGTGGCCCAGGGCGATCACGCGGCCGAGGGGCCGCTGCCCATGAACCGCTTCCGGCCGAACCTGGTCGTGTCGGGCACCGACGCCTGGGCCGAGGACGGCTGGACGCGCGTCACCGTCGGGGAGGTCGTCTTCCGTGTCGCCAAGCCGTGCGGGCGGTGCGTGGTGACCACCACCGACCAGGGCACCGCCGGACGCGGCCGGGAACCCCTGCACACGCTCGGGCGCCACCGGCGCCTCGGCGGCAAGCTGGTGTTCGGGCAGAACCTGGTGCCGCTCGGCCCCGGCACGGTCCGGGTCGGCGACCCGGTCGAGGTCGTCGGGTGAGGACGGCGGGTGAGGCCGACGGGTGAGGTCGTCGGGTGACGAGCCCCTTCCCCGGCCCGGTCCACGGGGAACCCCGTCCGGAGCCCGCGCGTTGGTCCGGGGCGAGGAGTCTGCGGGAAGTTCGCGACGGAGCCCGCCCCGAGACGGCGCCGCCCGGCACGTGACGTCGCTCTCTTGTGGCGGGTGCCGCTCGTGAACGGCTCCGCCGAGGGGTATCACGCAGCGGGAAGGGGGTGCGGACGGTGCGGGCGATCAGTGGACTCGTGCGCTGGCGGCACAATCCCCTGTGCCGCACGACCGACCTCGTCGAGGCGTGGGTGGCGCTCGCCGCCCTGCTGCTGATGCTCCTGTCCGCCCCCGTGACCGGCGTGCTCGTCGGCGGCGCCACCCGAGGCGCCCTGCAGGAGTCCGTCCGGGAGCAGCACGCCTCCCGGCAGCCGGTGACCGCCACGGTCGTGCGCGAACTGGCCCGCACGGGCCTCGACATCGATCCGGAGACCGGCGCGGCGGGCGACCTGCGCAGCCGTGTCCTGGCCGACTGGACCGCGCCGGACGGCACCGAACGCCACGGCGCGGTCACGACGACCCTGAGAGACCCGCAGCCCGGTGACCGGTTCCGCATATGGACGGACGGGCAGGGCCGGACGGCGGCCCGCCCGCTGGACTCCGCCACCGCCACCACCCACGCCGTCCTCGCCGGCTTCGGTGCCGCGCTGGTGGCGGCCGGGGGCGTCGAGACCGCCCGGCGGCTGATCGTCTGGCGCTTGGTCCGCCGCCGGTACGCCCGCCTGGACCAGGCCTGGGACCGGGTCGGCCCGGACTGGGGCCGGACCGGAACCGGCAGTTGACGGCCTTCCGCCTCCGGTCAACCCGCCGCCCGCGCGCACGCTACGGTGGACCGGCCGAACCGCTTTCGGCAACGACCCGCGCGTGAGAGAGCCAAGGGGCCGCGGTGCCCCGACGGCGAACGAGCCATCAGTACGACGAGGTGGGGGCAGAGCAACGCCATGGCACAGGGCACGGTCCAGGTGACGCACACCGGCACATCGCGGTGGCGGCGCCGCACGGGTGAGTACGCATCGCTCGCCGCCGCCCTGGAGGCCGCGGTCGACGGTGACGTCCTCACCGTCGCTCCCGGGACCTACCGGGAGAACCTCGTCGTCCTGCGGGCGGTCACCCTGCGCGCCCCCGAGGGGGCCCACGGCTCGGTGCGGATCGCGCCGGCGGACGGGGTGCCGCTGACCGTGCGTGCCTCGGCGGTGGTGCAGGACCTGCACGTGGAGGGGCAGGACGCGGCGGCCCCGGCCGTGCTGGTGGAGGAGGGCACACCGGAACTGACCGGCGTGCGGATCGTCACACGGTCCGCGGCCGGGATCGAGGTGCGCGGCGGCGCCCGTCCGACGGTGCGGCGCTGCACGGTCGACAACCCGGCCGGCGTCGGCATCGCCGTCCTCGACGGCGGGGGCGGGGTGTTCGAGGAGTGCGAGGTCGTCGCCGCCGGCCAGGCCGGCGTCGCGGTGCGCACCGGCGCGCACCCCCGGCTGGAGCGGTGCCGCGTCCACCACGCCGCGGGCTCGGGCCTGACGGTGACGGGCGACAACTCCGCGCTGGAGGCCGTGGGCTGCGAGATCTACGAGGTGCGGGGCAGCGGCGTCCAGGTCACCGGCCGGGCCACCGCGCACCTGGCCGACTGCGACGTGCACCGCACCACCGCCGACGGCATCACGCTCGACACCGACGCCGTCCTCACGCTCGCCGACTGCCGCATCCACGACATCCCCGAGAACGCGGTGGACCTGCGCTCCCGCTCGGTGCTGACGCTGACCCGCACCAGTGTGCGGCAGTTCGGGCGCAACGGCCTGTCGGTGTGGGACCCGGGCACGCGCGTGGACGCCAACCAGTGCGAGATCTTCGACAGCACCGGCGACTACCCGGCGGTGTGGGTCAGTGACGGCGCCACGGCGGTGCTGGACTCCTGCCGGGTGCACGACGTGCCGGACGCGCTGTTCGTCCTGGACCGCGGCTCGCGCGCGGACGTCGTCGACAGCGACCTGTCCCAGGTCCGCAACACGGCCGTGTCGGTGAGCGACGGCGCCACCGCGCAGCTCGACGACTGCCGGATCCGGGACGCGGCGACGGGGGCCTGGTTCCGCGACCACGGCAGCGGCGGCACGCTCGGCAACTGCACCCTGGACGGCACGCAGACCGGCGTGATCGTCACCAAGGGCGCCGACCCCACCATCGAGCGCTGCACGGTCGACTCCCCCTCCGAGGCCGGGTTCTACGTGTCGGCGGGCGGGCGCGGCACCTTCCTGAACTGCCGGGTGACCGGCAGCGGCGGCTACGGCTTCCACGTGATCGACGGGTGCCGTACGACGCTGCGGCGGTGCCGCACGGAGCGGTGCGCGCGCGGCGGGTACGAGTTCGCGGACGGCGGCCCCGACGCGGGCCCGGACGCCGGTCCCCTCGTCGAGGACTGCACCAGCGACGAGAGCGGTGGCCTCGGGCGGCACGCGGCCCGCGAGACGGCCGCGCAGACGGTGAGCCGGCCGTCCGCCGCGTCGTCCGGTCTGCTGGGGCCGCTCCCCGGGCAGCGCGCGGCCGGGCAGGAGCCGCCGGTCGCCCCGGCGCCGCCCGGGAAGCCGGCGCGGACGCCGAAGGACGTGCTCGGCGAACTGGACGCGCTGGTGGGCCTGGAGAGCGTCAAGCGCGAGGTGCGGGCCCTGACCGACATGATCGAGGTGGGCCGGCGCCGGCAGCGGGCAGGCCTGAAGGCGGCGTCGGTCAAGCGCCACCTGGTCTTCACGGGCTCCCCCGGCACCGGCAAGACGACGGTCGCCCGGCTGTACGGCGAGATCCTCGCCTCGCTCGGCGTCCTGGAGAAGGGGCATCTCGTCGAGGTGTCCCGGGTCGACCTGGTGGGCGAGCACATCGGGTCCACCGCGATCCGCACCCAGGAGGCGTTCGAGCGGGCGCGGGGCGGGGTGCTGTTCATCGACGAGGCCTACGCGCTCTCGCCCGAGGACGCGGGCCGGGACTTCGGCAAGGAGGCCATCGACACGCTGGTGAAGCTGATGGAGGACCACCGCGACGCGGTCGTGGTGATCGTCGCGGGCTACACGGCGGAGATGGAGCGGTTCCTGTCGGTCAACCCGGGGGTGGCCTCCCGTTTCTCACGGACCATCACCTTCGGCGACTACGGTCCCGAGGAGCTGCTGCGGATCGTGGAGCAGCAGGCCGAGGAGCACGAGTACCGGCTGGCGCCCGGCGCGGACGAGGCGCTGCTGCGGTACTTCGCGGCGATCCCCAAGGGGCCCGCGTTCGGCAACGGCCGCACCGCCCGGCAGACCTTCGAGGCGATGGTGGAGCGGCACGCGAGCCGGGTCGCCCAGCTGGCGGACCCCAGCACGGACGACCTGTCCCTCCTCTACGCCGAGGACCTGCCCGAGCAGCCCTGAGGACCGCTGTCCGCGCCCGGTACGGACTCCTGCCCGGTGTGGCGCGGGGCCGGCACATCCGGGCGCAGCCGGGCCAGCAGCCGCTGCCGTTCCTCGGCGAACGCCGGGTCCGCCTGGTAGTCGGAGTGGCCGAGGATGGGCGCGGGCAGCGGGTGGTGTTCGGTGCGGCCGTACGCCAGGGGGTCCTTCAGGGGTTCCCGGTCGACCGCGGGACCGCGGTCGCCGGGCAGCCCGACCGGGCCGCCGATGGGGTCGGTGAGCCGGTACAGGTTGCGCCAGCAGTCGACGTCCCGGTGCAGGGAGCCGAGCGCGTCCGGGCCGAAGTGGGCGGGGAACCAGCGGCCGTACAGGCGCTCCAGCGGGGAGCCGTACGTCAGCAGGGCGACCCGCTTGCGTTCGGCGGTCGCCAGCTGCCAGGCGGCGGCAGCGGCCAGCACGCTGCCCTGCGAGTGCCCGGAGATGACCAGCCGCCCGCCGGTCGCCCGCGTCCAGGTCGCCATGCGCCAGGTCAGGTCGGGCACCGCGCGCTCGGCGTAGCAGGGCGGTGCGAAGGGGTGGGCGGCGCGCGGCCAGAAGGTGCCGACGTCCCACAGGATGCCGATGGTGCGCCGGGTGGAGGCGTCCTTGTAGGCGCGGCGGCCGCAGGTGACGAGCAGGACGAAGCCGAGCCCTATCAGCCAGGAGCCCAGGGCCTGGGCGGTCTCGGCGGCGCCCTGGACGAACGCGGGGGTGCCGTCGGCGGCACCGGCGGGGGTCCGGCCGGTGATCAGGGCGCCCGCCAGCGCGCCGGAGCCCAGCAGCAGCGTCGTGGCGGAGACGACGGCGACGACGCGGGGGCCCCGGTCGGTGAGGGCGGCCAGGGCGCGGGCGCGGGCGATGCGGCGGGTGCGCTCGGTGTCGCCGGGCTCGCCGGGGTAGTCGCGTGCCACGGCGGCGCGTTCGGCGCGGGCCAGTCGCCAGGCGCGGTGGGCGAGCCAGGCGGACAGCGCCAGCACCACCGCGAGCAGGGGCGGGATCACGGACGCCTGCCAGGTGAGCAGGACCGGCGGGCCGTCGAGGAAGGCGCCGGTGCCGTCGAGCCAGTCCGACACCCGCTGGGCGACGCCGCCGGACATCACCCCGCCCAGCGCGCAGGCCAGCATGGCGACGGCGGGGCCGCCGAGGCCGTACATGGCGGCGCGGCGGTCGGGGCGGATGCGGTGCAGGAGGTGGGCGACGGCTGCGAGGGCGACGACGAGCAGGCCCTGCACCAGGGTGATGCCGCCGAAGGCGGCGTCCCCGGGCAGCCGGCCGGCCGACGTCCAGCCCGGGCGGTCCCACCCGGCGTACAGCAGGGCGAGGACCAGCAGGGCGAGCGCGGCGAGCGGCAGCCACCGTACGAGACGCACGTCGAGGCCGTGGTCCAGGCGCCGCTCGCTGCGGCCCCGGCGGCAGACCGCCCCCACCACGGCGACGGCGCAGGCGGCGAGGGCCGCGGCCAGGAGCCGTCCCAGGATGTCGAGCAGCGCGGGTCCGCCGGGCGCGCGGTCGAACCGCGCGGCCGGTGCCGTGAGGGCGGCGGCGACCGTCACGAGGGCCGCGGCGGTGTGCGCGGCGCGCAGCCGGGCGACCAGCCGGCGGCCGTACCAGAAGCCGGGCCGGCCGAGCGCAGTGCGGGCGGCGTCCGGGTCGGACTCGCCGCCGCCGGCCGGCGGCCGCTGGGACTCGTACGCGCTCCAGGTGCGCAGCGACAGGAACCACAGCAGGCCGGTGAGGGCGGCGGGCACCACGGCCGCGAGGGCGAGGCGGCGGCCGGGCGGGCTCCACCAGCCGCCGCCGGAGACCGCGGGCGACAGGAAGCCGAGCCAGGAGTGGCGTTCGGCGCACGCGCGGGTGCCCGCGCACTGCCAGGCCGCCAGGTCCAGGGCGACCTCGCAGGCCGCCGCGACCAGCAGCACCGTCAGGGTCAGGCCGGTGAGCCGCACCAGCAGGCCGTACAGGCGGACCGTGCGGATCCGGCCGGATGCGGCGGGCCGCATCCAGTGGGCGAGGTTGACCACCATGAACGGCAGGAGCAGCAGCCACAGCGCGCGGGTGCCGTTGCCGGAGGTGAGGTTGCACCAGACGTAGGCCTCGGGCACCGGCCGGCCCCGGTGGTCCCCCGGCCGCGACTCGGCGTCGGCGTCCTCGGCCCGCCGGAAGACGGCGGCGACGTCGTCACCGGTGATCCGCACGGTCCGCGGATCGTCCAGCATCTCCCCGGGGGTCGTGCCGCCGACTCCGTGGACCAGGAGTTCCAGTGCCGTTCCGGTTGTCCCGGGCCGCGGGGCGGGGCCGTCCTGTCCGCCCGCCGCGGCCTGTTCCTGCGCTCGTTCCACTGCTCGCACTTCCCCCGTGACGTGCCGTCGGCTGTGTCCGTGCGGGCACAGGATCTCCGCTGGACGGGCGGCCTACACCCGCCGTCACGGAATTTCCCCGATCCGTGGCACGAGTGACGCACGGCCGAGATCTGAGTGACATGTGCGCGTCGGGCAGGCGGTGACGCGGGGCCCGACGGGGCGTGCGAGGATGGGACGCCACGCGCCGGGGCGGGGAGAATGTCCTCGTGGGGGCAGGTTCGCCGGGCGTGCCGGGCGGGTGTGGGTGACTTGAGGCGAAAGGACCGGAAGCGTACGTGAGCGAGAATCAGAACCTCCTCGCGGAGCAGCGGCGCGCCCTGATCCTCGACGAGGTCCGCCGCCGGGGCGGCGTCCGGGTCAACGAGCTGACCCGGCGGCTCGGCGTGTCCGACATGACGGTCCGCCGCGACCTCGACGCGCTGGCCCGGCAGGGCGTGCTGGAGAAGGTGCACGGCGGCGCGGTGCCGGTGGCCGAGGCGAGCACGCACGAACCGGGGTTCGAGGCCAAGTCGGGCCTGGAGCAGACCGCCAAGGAGGACATCGCGCGGGCCGCGGCCGAGCTGGTCGCGCCGGGTGCGGCGATCGCGCTGTCGGGCGGGACGACGACGTACGCGCTGGCGCACCGGCTGCTCGACGTGCCGGACCTGACGGTGGTCACCAACTCGGTGCGGGTGGCCGACGTCTTCCACGCGGCGCAGCGCGGCTCCGGCGCGCGGCAGGGCGCGGCCACGGTGGTGCTGACCGGCGGGGTGCGCACGCCGTCCGACTCGCTGGTGGGGCCGGTGGCCGACCAGGCGATCGCGGCGCTCCACTTCGACGTGCTGTTCCTCGGGGTGCACGGGATATCGGTGGAGGCGGGCCTGTCGACGCCGAACCTGGCGGAGGCCGAGACCAACCGCCGCCTGGTGCGGTCGGCGCGGCGGGTCGTGGTGGTCGCCGACCACACCAAGTGGGGTGTGGTCGGCCTGAGTTCCTTCGCGAAGCTGGAGCAGGTCGACACCCTGGTGACCGACGCCGGGCTGCCGGCCGGGGCGCGTGCGGAGATCTCGGAGCATCTGCGGCTGGTGGTCGCCGGCGAGCCGGGCGAGAGCTACGAGGACGCCGAGGGCGCCGAGAGCTCCGAGGTCGCCGAGGACGAGGGGCAGGAGCGCGGCTGAGGGCCGGCGCGCCCGGCGTTCCCCGGAGCGGAGGCGACGGCGGCTCGCCCGGCCTCATCGAAGGGTGACGGCGGGGGCCGGGGCGTTCAGCGGGGCCAGACGCCGGTCTCCAGCAGTGACTCGATCGCCGCCGTGTACGGCCGGATGTCCAGGCCCTGCTCCGCCAGCCAGGCGTCCGAGTAGTACTTGTCGAGGTACCGGTCCCCCGGGTCGCACAGCAGGGTCACCACACTGCCCCGGCGGCCCTCGGCCACCATCTCGGCGACGATCTTCAGGGCGCTCCACAGTCCGGTACCGGTCGAGCCGCCCGCCTTGCGGCCGATGGCCCGCTCCAGGGCCCGTACGGCGGCGACGCTCGCCGCGTCCGGCACCTTCATCATCCGGTCGATCGCGCCGGGCACGAAGCTCGGCTCCATGCGCGGCCGGCCGATGCCCTCGATGCGGGAGCCGCAGTCGCAGGTGACGTCGGGATCGCCGGTGGTCCAGCCGTCGAAGAAGCAGGAGTTCTCCGGGTCGGCGACGCAGACGCGGGTGTCGTACTGCATGTAGTGGACGTAGCGCGCCAGGGTCGCGGAGGTGCCGCCGGTGCCGGCCGTGGCGACGATCCACGCCGGTTCGGGGAACCGCTCCAGCCGCAGCTGGCGGAAGATCGACTCGGCGATGTTGTTGTTGCCGCGCCAGTCGGTGGCCCGTTCGGCGTAGGTGAACTGGTCCATGTAGTGGCCGCCGGTGTCGGCTGCGAGCCGGGCGGACTCCTCGTACATCTTCCGCGGGTCGTCGACGAAATGGCACCGTCCGCCGTGGAATTCGATGAGGCGGATCTTCTCGGCGCTCGTCGTGCGCGGCATGACGGCGATGAAGGGCACGCCGATCAGCTTCGCGAAGTACGCCTCGGAGACGGCGGTCGAGCCGCTGGACGCCTCGATCACCGGGCGGTCCGGCCGGATCCAGCCGTTGCACAGGCCGTAGAGGAAGAGCGAGCGGGCGAGGCGGTGCTTGAGGCTGCCGGTCGGATGGGTCGACTCGTCCTTCAGATACAGGTCGATGCCCCACCGTTCGGGCAGCGGAAAGCGGAGCAGGTGGGTGTCGGCCGAACGGTTGGCGTCCGCCTGGACCTTGCGGACGGCTTCTTTCAGCCACGCGCGGTAGGCGGCGTCGCTGCGGTCGACGTCCAGGGTCTCGCCGGTACGGGGGTGATCGGTGGTGCTCACGACGGGGCTCCTCACGGTGCGCTCCGACGGCGCGTCGCGCGGCCGGCACACCGCATCATAGGCGCCTTCCACACGCTTCTCACCTGCATAAACACACCTTTGAGCCGCCCCAAGGCACCCCTGGGCCGCCCCTCGGGGGCTCATGGGGGCGCATGCGGGCGCGCGCGTGCTCCCACACCCCGGCGAAGGGGGGTCGCATGCACTGGTGTTCGCCGCCCGGGGCGGGCAGACTGCACCGGGCGGGGCCGGGACCAGGGCTCCGGACGGGGGCACACTGGGTCACGACACGAGCCGGGGCGGCCCGCGGGAGCTCGGTCCGGCACACCGACGCGTGCGAGGGGGCGGCGGCATGGCGGAGCCGGAGTTCACGGCCACGGGGGTGCGGATAGACCAGCGGCTGCGGTCGCTCACCCGGGCCGGACAGGTCCGGATCAGCGACGGCAGGCTGGAGCTGCTCACCAGTTACGGCAGTGTGATCGACAGTGCTCCGGTGCAGGCGGTGCGCGCCTCCAGGCCCTGGTTCGCCGGCGAGGACCGGGCGCTCGCGGAGCTGGACGGCAAGCGGTACGTGCTGACCCTCGGCGAGAGCGACCCCGCGCCGGGCGAACCGGGGCCACCCCCGGCACGCCGCTTCATCGAGGCCGTGCGCAAGGCGGCGGGGCACGGCGACTGAGATGTCCGTAAGTTGCGGTGCCGTACCCCTTGCGCCACTCTGGTCTCACGTCACTCTGGGTTTACCGGCGATAACGCTGCGAACCAGCCCGCCGGATCATGGCAGCGGGCGGGCTGTGCCGCAGACGCCCCGCTGCATCCGTACTCCGTGTTCTTCCGGACCTCACGTCGGGGAGTCGCAGCCGTGATCAGTCACCCAAGCAGGCACTGCACGGTGGAGCTCCAAGCCCTGCCGTCGCGGATCGGCCAGGTCCGCAGGATCGTATCTGCGCAGTTGCGCTACTGGCATCTGGATTCCCTGATCGACCGGGCGGCGCTCGGTGTGACGGAGCTGTTGACCAACGTCCACCTGCATGCCCGCCCCGACAAGACGTGCACCGTGGAGCTGGAGCTGCTGCTCGACCGGCTCACGGTCTCGGTGCGCGACCACGACCCGCGTCTGCCCGTGGTGGACGACGCCGACCCGCTGGCGACCTGTGGCCGCGGGCTGGCGATGGTGGCCGCGATGAGCGAGAGCTGGGGCGCCCGGCCGGACGGGGATTCCGGCAAGGTCGTCTGGTTCACACTCCCCGCGACCATGGCCACGTCCGAGCCGTTCGCCGCCGCGCACCCGCCGCGGCGCGCGGTCGAGGAGACGCACGCCCGCCCGTTCCCCGAGGTCGAGCAGGTCGGCCCCGGCCGGCCCCAACCCGCTCCCGCCCGGTCGGCCGTTGCCGGCTGACCGGGCGGTGACCTGCTCCTCCCCCGGGCCGGCCGGCCGGTGGCGCCGGGGTCCGCCGCACGTCCGGGCGGGGGCGCACGTCCGGGCGGGCCGCGCCGGCCGGTGCGGCAGGACCACGTCGGCGATCACGGCGACCGCCTCCGGACGAAGGGGACGAGCAGGATCCACGGTCCGGGGCCGCCGCCGAAGGGTGCGAGGGTCCGCGTGTCGGTTCCTCTCGTGCATGCCGGTCTCGGCGAGGTGCCGACGAGCCGAGAAGGGCCCCGCCGAGGGGCCCGGGTCGTCGTACCGCCAGCGGCCGTGGGCCTGTCCCGGCGGGAGCAGGGGCCGCCCGGCTGCCGCTCCCGGCGGCGGACACGCCTTCCTTTCTGTAACTACTAGTATGTACAGTGGGGGCATGAGCACCTCGGAGCGACTGATCGAATCCACCCGCGAGCTGCTGTGGGAGCGCGGATACGTGGGCACCAGCCCGAAGGCGATCCTGGAGCGTTCGGGCGCGGGACAGGGCAGCATGTACCACCACTTCAAGGGCAAGCCGGATCTCGCCCTGGCCGCGATCCGGCGCACCGCCGAGGAGATGCGGGCCACCGCCGAGAAGGTGCTGGGCGGTCCCGGAACCCCGTACGAGCGCATCGCGGCGTATCTGCGGCGGGAGCGGGACGTACTGCGCGGCTGCCCGGTCGGCCGGCTGACGATGGACCCGGACGTCGTCGCCAGCGACGAACTGCGCGCTCCCGTGGACGAGACCCTGGACTGGCTGCGCGAGCGCATCGCCGGGATCGTCGAAGAGGGCAAGGAGGAGGGGCAGTTCGCACCGTCCCTGGACGGCGAGGAGATCGCGGCGGCCGTCGTCGCCACCGTACAGGGCGGTTACGTCCTCGCCCGCGCCTCCGGCTCCCCCGCGGCCTTCGACACCGGCGTGCGGGGACTGCTCTCCCTGCTCGCGCTCCACGACCACACCGCCTGAGGGACCCACGATGCACGCGATGCAGTACGAGATCACCCTGCCCGCCGACTACGACATGGGCGTCATCCGGAAGCGGGTGGCCGACCGCGGCCATCTGCTGGACGCCTTCGACGGCCTCGGGCTGAAGGCGTACCTGATGCGGGAGCGCGGGAAGGACGGCTCGCCGGTCAGCCAGTACGCGCCGTTCTACCTGTGGCACACCGTGGAAGGCATGAACTCCTTTCTCTGGGACGGCGGTTTCCAGGGGATCTGCGACGACTTCGGGCGGCCGCCGGTCCGGCAGTGGGCGGGCCTGGCGTGCGAGGAGGGCGTCGCCGCCGGATCGCCCGCGCGGGTCGCGGTCCGGCGGCGGGAGCGGGTGCCGGACGGGGTGCCGGTGGCCGAGGCCGCGGCGGACGCGGTGGAGCGGGCCGGCCGGCTGGCGGCGCGGGGCGGTGCCGTGCTCGCGGCGGCGGCCGTGGACACCGGCCGCTGGGAGGTGGTCCTCTTCTCCCTCTGGGCCGGTGAGGTGCCCGCGGGGACCGAGGGTGACGTCTTCCGGGTGCTGCACGTGTCGGCGCCGGGACTGGACCGGCTGCCCCGGGGGCGCCGGTGGTGAGCGCGGTCCGCGCCGCGCCCGGGGGCGCGGCTCCCGGCGTGCCGGGCGTGCGCGCGCACGGCCCCCTGTTCCCCGGCAGGCGGCGTTCGCCCCGTCCGGGCGGTGCGCCCCGGCGCCGGCTTCACCCGCCTCGACGCCGAGGTGGCAGGACGGCGGATGTCCCGAAGCACAGGGGCGGTGCCGGCCTCGGCCCGGACGCCGGCGGAGGTGACCTGCTCGTGGACACCGTCCGGACGAAGGTCACGGAGCCTGTGTCGCCTTCTTGAAGACTTCGAACACGGCCAGGTAGTTCTCGCCGCCGTGGCCGTCCGCGATCGCCCGCGAGGCGATCTCCCGCATCAGCCGCGGCTGGCCGGTGTGCACGCCCTGCTCCTCGGCGGTGCGGGCGATGTGCTCCAGCGCGTTCAGGTTCATCTCCATGGTGCCGAGATCCCCCGGGTAGACGCCCCTGTCCAGGACGGGAGCCTCCTCGGCGAGCATCGGGCCCAGCACCGCGGGCAGGAACCAGCCGACGGCCAGTTCGGCGAACTCCACCGCCGAGACCCCGGCCGAGCCGACCATGGCGGTGGCGTGCAGATAGCCGTTGATGGTGGCGTACATCATCTCCAGCAGCGCGGTGTTGTACAGCACCGCCAGACCGGGCTCGGAGCCGAGGTACCGGGGATCGCCCATGCTCGCCAGCGTCGCCCGGTGCTCGTCGAAGACGTCCCGCGGACCGCTGTAGAGGAAGACGGATCCGGGGTGTCCGACCAGCGGCGGCGGCACCATGATCGCGCCGTCCAGGTACGCGACGCCGCGCTCGGCCGCCCAGCCGGCCGCCGCGTGCGCCTCCTTCGGAGTCCCGGAGTTGAGGTTCACCAGTACGCGGCCCTTCAAGGCGTCGCCGGCGGAATCGAAGACCTCGTACATGGTTTCGTAGTCCTTGAGGCACATGATTGTGACAGGGCCGGCGGACACTGCTTCGGCGACGGTCTCCGCACGGTGGACGCCCTTGGTGACGAGGCGGTCGGCCTTCTCGGGCGTGCGGTTCCAGACGGTCGTGGGGTGGCCGTGGCCCCAGAGCGTCTCGGCGAGGGCGAGGCCCATGGGACCGAGGCCGACGACTGTGACGGGCGTGTGCTGCGGGCTTGCTGATCTCTGGTTCGTCATGCCGAATAGACTGCTGTCTCACACCGATGTGAGAGTCAACCGGACGTGGTGGTCGTCACATGCGTATGGGCGAGTTCTCCCGGCGGACCGGGGTCAGTCAACGGCTGCTGCGCTATTACGAGGAGCAAGGGCTGCTCAAGCCGTCGCGACGGCCAAGCGGGTACCGCGAGTTCGCGGAAGAGGACATAGCCACCGTCCGGGGCATCCGCATCCTGCTCGGCGCCGGTCTCAACACCGCCACCATCGCCGGACTGCTGCCCTGCATGGTCGACGACGGGCAGCTCCTGGCACCGGCCTGTTCCGGCATGCTGCCCGACCTGAACCGGGAACGCGAGCGCATCGACGAGGCCGTGGCGGGCCTGCTGGCCGCACGCGACACGCTGGACGCCATCATCGCCGCCACGGCGCCGGCCGGGACCGACGATCCGGATGCCTGCCACGCGGCCGGTGCCGCGCCTCGGCCCGGCCATGCCGGTTCGTCGTCGCGCGGCAGCACGTGATGCCGCGCCGGGGAATGTCCGCGGTTGTGATCACGTTCGGGTTGTGGGCCCTGGCCGGGGTGCCGGTGCGGCAGGACTTCGGTGTGACACGTGCGCACCTCACCGACGAGGAGCGGGAGTTCCTCGGGCCGTCTCTGCCGGCCGGCAGGCCCGCACCCCAGGGGGCTTCTGACGGATCTCCGCGGAAGAAGGAGCGGCGTTCGGTGCGTGCTCTCGGCGTGCGGGGCGGAGGGTCATGCGGCGGAGCCACCCGGCCCTCCACCCCGTGCGGCGAGAGGGCGTGCCGGGCGTCGCGACGCCGCGGAGATCCGTCAGAAGCCCCCTAGCCGAGTACGGCCAGCGGGTCGTCCAGTACCGGCTGCCAGGCCAGTTCGGCCGCGCCGACCAGGCTGTTGTGGTCGAGGGTGCAGGGCAGGATGGGCACGCCCCCGCTCTGCCCCCACAGGCTGCGGCCGGCGACGACCGCGCGCAGCCGGTCCGGGTCGGCGTCGAGGAGCGTGCGGTGGAGTCCGCCCAGGATGATCCGGTCGGGGTTGAGGATGTTCACCAGGCCGGCCAGGCCGAGGCCGAGCCGGTCGATGAGGGTCTCGGTGGCGGTGCGCACGGCCGGGTCGGTGTAGCGGCCGCGGATCAGGTCGTTCGCCTGCTGGAGCAGGGACTTCTCGGGTCCCGGCTCGCGTCCGGCGGCGGTGAGGAAGGCCAGCGGGTCGGCCTCCACGTCCAGGCAGCCGCGGCTGCCGCAGTGGCAGGGGCGGCCCTCGGGGTTGACGGTGAGGTGGCCGACCTCCAGGGCGAGGCCGGAACTGCCCGTGTGCAGACGGCCGTCGAGGACGAGGGCACCGCCGACGCCCCGGTGGCCGGTGGCCACGCACAGCAGGTCGCGGGCGCCGCGGCCGGCGCCGTGCCGGTGCTCGGCGAGGGCGGCGAGGTTGACGTCGTTCGCCGTGAAGGCGGGACCGTCGATGCCTGCGGCGCGCACCTGCTCGGCGAAGATCTCCCGGACGGGCGCGCCCGCGGGCCAGGCCAGGTGCAGCGGGTTCAGCGCCAGCCCGGCCGGTTCGGCCACCGCGGACGGTACGGCGAGCCCGGCGCCCACGCAGCGCCGCCCGGTGGCGCGCAGCAGTTCGGCGCCCGCCTCGACGACGGAGCCGAGGACCTTCGCCGGGTCGGCGTCGACCACCTCGCAGCCGGGCGCGGTGGCGACGATCCGCCCGCCGAGCCCGACGAGCGCGGCCCGGAAGCCGTCGGCGTGGACCTGGGCGGCGAGGGCGACGGGCCCGTCCTCGGCGACGGCGAGCCGGTGCGAGGGGCGGCCCTGCGAACCGGCCGCCGCGCCCGGCCGGGCGTCCACCCGGATCAGGCCGAGCGCCTCCAGTTCGGCGGCGACGGCACCGGCCGTGGCCCGGGTCACGCCGAGTTCGGCGGTGAGGACGGCACGGGTGGGCGCGCGTCCGGTGTGCACGAGCTCCAGCGCGGGCCCGAGCGCTCCCCGCCCCCGGTCCAGCCGCGTCCTCGTCGCGCTTGCCGTGGTGCTCCCTTCCCCCGCGCTCCGGGGGTCCGCCTTGCCGCTCATGAAGGCGAGTCTCCCATGCCCCGCGGACCCGGCCGCCTACGCGTCGGCCGGGAATCCGCCCGGGGTTCTGTCCGGGGATCCGTCCGGGAATCCGCCGACCCGGAGCGTGATGTTCAGCCGCCCGGTCAGGCCGAGGGCGGGCGGTGCCGTGCCCGGGTGCACGCGCGGCACCCCGTGGTAGGCGAGCCGGGACGGCCCGCCGAACACGAACAGGTCGCCGCTGCGCAGCTCGACGTCGGTGTAGGGCCGGGTGCGGGTCCCGGTGTTGCCGAAGCGGAACACGCAGGTGTCGCCGAGGCTGAGGGAGACCACCGGGGCGCCGGACCTCTCGTCGCCGTCGCGGTGCATGCCCATGCGGGCCCCGGCGTCGTAGAAGTTGACCAGTGCGATGTCGTACGCCGCTTCGGCCACGGCGTCCGGACCGAGCGCGTCGGTCACCGCGCGGCGGCCCAGGGCGCCCAGCCAGGCGGGGAAGGGCTTCACGGGCGCGCCGTCGCCGTCGACGGCGGTGCGGGCGTAGCCGTACGGGTACCAGTGCCGTCCGAGGCACACCTGCCGGGCGGTCATCGTGCCGCCGCCGGGGGTGCGGACCGTGCGCAGTCCGGCGGGCGGGCGCGCCCACCGGCGGCAGGCGTCGAGGAGCTCCCTCTGCCGTCCGGCGTCCAGCCAGTCCGGGACGTGCACCGCGCCGGGCGCGACCTCGGTACGGGTCCGGGGGAACAGCTCGGCGTCCATGCCCTCCATCCTGCCCGAGCCGCCCTGGGCGCTTCGCGCCCGCCCGAGCCGTACCGAACCGCCCCGGGCTGCGGCCGGGCCGGCTCGGCTAGCCTGGTCGCACGATGAACGACCGTACCGCCCCCCTCGCCCGCACCGAGCGCGCCGACCGTACCGACCGCATGCCGACGCCGTGGGGCGAGCGGGTGCTGACCCGTTTCCCCGAGGACCCGCGCGAGAGGCTGCGCGCCTGGGACGCCTCCGACGAGTACCTCCTGCGGCATCTCGCCGAGCGGCATCCGTCCCTGTCCGGCACGGTGGTGGTCGTCGGCGACCGCTGGGGCGCGCTGGTCACGGCGCTGGCACCGCACCGGCCGGTACAGATCACCGACTCCTGGCTGGGGCAGGAGGCGACCCGGGCCAACCTGGCGCGCAACGGTGCCGAGCCGGACGCGGTCCGGCTGCTCACCACGCAGGACGCGCCGCCGGACCGGATCGACGTGCTGCTGGTGCGGGTGCCGAAGAGCCTGGCGCTGCTGGAGGACCAGCTGCTGCGGCTGGCCCCCGCGGTGCACGCGGACACGGTCGTGGTCGGTACGGGGATGGTGAAGGAGATCCACACCTCGACGCTGAACCTGTTCGAGCGGATCCTCGGCCCGACCCGGACCTCCCTCGCGGAGAAGAAGGCCCGGCTGATCTTCTGCACGCCGGATCCCGCGCGGGGGCGGCCCGCCAATCCGTGGCCGCTGCGCTACACGCTGCCCGACGGGATCGGGCCGGTCTCCGGCCGGACCGTCGTGAACCACGCGGGCGTCTTCTGCGCCGACCGGCTCGACATCGGCACCCGCTTCTTCCTCCGGCACCTCCCCGAGCTCCGAGGCCCCCGGAAGGTGGTGGACCTCGGGTGCGGCAACGGCGTCGTCGGTACGGCGGTGGCGCTGGCCGGTCCCGGGGCCGAGGTGCTGTTCACCGACGAGTCGTTCCAGGCCGTGGCCTCGGCTCAGGCGACGTTCCAGGCCAACGGGGCGCCGGGGCGGGCGGAGTTCCGGGTCGGCGACGGGCTGTCCGGGGTGCCGGACGACAGCGTCGACCTGGTGCTCAACAACCCGCCCTTCCACACCCATCAGGCGACGACCGACGCCACGGCGTGGCGGATGTTCAGCGGGGCGCGGCGCGCGCTGCGCCCCGGCGGCGAGCTGTGGGTGGTCGGCAACCGGCACCTGGGGTACCACGTCAAGCTGCGGCGGCTGTTCGGCAACAGCCGGGTGGTGGCCAGTGATCCGAAGTTCGTGGTGCTGAAGGCCGTCAAGCGGTAGGAAGACCGTCGGACGGCAGGACGGCAGGACGGCAGGACAGCAGGACAGTGGGGCGGTCAGGTGGTGGGGCCGCCGAGCAGCCGGACGATCTCCGTGACCGTCCGGACCATGGCCTCCCGCCCGACCGTGAGGTAGCCGCGCGAGTCGACGGCCTCGGGATGGGCGGCGAGGAACTCCCGGATGGCGCCGGTCATGGCAATGTTCAGGGCGGTGCCGACGTTGACCTTGGTGATGCCGTTCGCGACGGCCGCGGCCAGTTCGCCGTCCGGGACCCCGGAGGAGCCGTGCAGGACGAGCGGTACCTCCAGGGTGCCGGCCAGGCGTTTGACGAGGTCGTGGTCGAGGGAAGCGGTGCGGGTGGTCATCGCGTGGACGCTGCCGACGGCGACCGCGAGGGCGTCCACGCCGGAGTCGGCGACGAAGGCGCGGGCCTCGGCGGGGTCGGTGCGGGCGCCGGGCGCGTGGGCGTCCAGCGGGGGCTGCCCGTTCTTGCCGCCCACCTGACCCAACTCGGCCTCGATCCAGAGCCCTTGGGCGTGCGCCCAGTCGGCCGCCGCCCTGGTCGCGGCGAGGTTCTCGGCGTACGGCAGCCGGGAGGCGTCGTACATCACCGAGCTGAACCCGGCGTCCGCGGCCTGGCGCAGCAGGGTGTCGCTCTGGACGTGGTCGAGGTGCAGGGCGACGGGCACGGTGGCGCGCTCGGCGGCGGCGACGGCGGCGCGGGCGAGCGGGAGCAGCCGCCCGTAGCGGTACTTCACCGCGTTCTCGCTGACCTGGAGGACGACGGGCGTGGCGGCGGATTCGGCGCCGATGATCACGGCCTCGACGTGCTCCAGCGTGATGATGTTGAAGGCGGCGACGGCACGGCGCGTGGCGGCGGCGCGTGTGACCAGGTCGCCCGTGGTGGCGAGGGGCACGGACCTCTCCTTGTCCGGAGTCACGGTTCCCGGAGGACGGGCTGTCTCGGGATGCGGGCCGTCCCGGGGTGCGGGCTGTTCCGGGATGCGGGCTGTCCCGGGATGCGGGCTGTCCCTGAGTACGGGCTTCCCGGCCGTCAGGGGGTGAGGATCACCGAGCGGGTGAGGTGGCGCGGGCGGTCGGGGTCGAGGCCGCGGGCGGCGGCGACGGCGACGGCGAGCCGCTGGGCGCGGACCAGTTCGGCGAGCGGGTCGAGACCGCCCTCGATCCACCTGCCGCCGGTCTGCCGCACCTGGTCGCCCAGCCCCTCGGGGGCTTCCCCGAACATCCAGGTGGCCGTCCCCCGGGTGGTGACGCTGATGGGGCCGTGCCGGTACTCCATCGCCGGGTACGCCTCGGTCCAGGACAGGGACGCCTCACGCATCTTCAGCGCGGCCTCGTTGGCCAGTCCCACCGTCCAGCCGCGCCCCAGGAAGGTGAACTGCGTGCACTCCACGAGTCCTTCGGGCAGCTCGGCCGCGAGTGCGGCACGGGCGTCGGCGACGGCGGCGTCGGTGTGCAGGCCCAGGTGGGCGCGGAACAGGGTCAGCGCGGTGGTGGCGAACCGGGTCTGCACGACGGACCGCTCGTCCGCGTAGTCCAGGACCACGACGTCGTCGGCGGCGGCCATGACGGGCGTGTCCGGGTCGGCGGTGACGGCGGTGGCGCGGGTACGGCCCTTCACCTTCCCCAGCAGGTCGAGGACTTCGGTGGTCGTACCGGAGCGGGTGAGGGCGACGATCCGGTCGTAGGCGCGGCCGGCGGGGAACTCGGAGGCGGCGAAGGCGTCGGTCTCACCCTGGCCCGCACCCTCGCGCAGCGCGGCGGCGGCCTGGGCCATGAAGTACGAGGTGCCGCATCCGACGATCGCCACCCGCTCCCCCGGCGCCGGCAGGGCCTCGCCGTGCTCCGCCGCCTCGGAGGCCGCGCGGGTCCAGCACTCGGGCTGGCCGGCCAGCTCTTCCGCGACATAGGTCATGCCGTACCCCTCCCAGATGTGATTGTTGCTGCAAGATACAGCGGCATTTCAATCAGGATCAAGCATTTGGGGGGAAGCGGGGTGCGCTAGTGTCTCTTCGACGCAGGGAGTGACGGGGAACGGAGATGCGGATGTCGCGCGACGCCCGCTGGAAGGCGCTGCTGGAGCTGCTCGTCGAGCGCGGCCGGCTGGACGTCGAGGAGGCGGCGGCCGAGCTGGAGGTGTCGGCGGCGACGATCCGCCGTGACTTCGACCGGCTCGCCGAGCAGCAGATGCTCGTCCGCACCCGGGGCGGAGCGGTGGTGCACGGAGTCTCGTACGAACTGCCGCTGCGCTACAAGACGGCCCGCCGCGCCTCCGAGAAGCAGCGCATCGCCAAGGCGGTCGCCTCGCTGGTGGCGCCCGGGGAGGCCGTGGGGCTGACCGGCGGTACGACCACGACGGAGGTGGCGCGCGCGCTGGCCGTGCGCGGCGACCTCGCCTCCGGGTCGCCCGCACTGACCGTCGTCACCAACGCGCTCAACATCGCCAACGAGCTCGCCGTACGGCCCCAGTTCAAGATCGTGGTGACGGGCGGGGTCGCGCGGGCCCAGTCCTACGAGCTCATCGGGCCGCTCGCCGACGGAGTGCTCGGCCAGATCACGGTCGACGTGGCGGTGCTGGGGGTGGTCGCCTTCGACGTCGCGCACGGCGCCGCGGCCCACGACGAGGCGGAGGCCGCGGTCAACCGGCTGCTGTGCGAGCGCGCCGGGCGGGTGGTCGTGGCCGCCGACTCCAGCAAGCTGGGCCGGCGGGCGTTCGCCCGGATCTGCGCGGCCGAGGCGGTGGACACGCTGGTGACGGACACGGCGGCCGACGCGGACCTGGTACGCCGGTTCGAGGAGGCCGGAATCGGCGTCGTGACGGCGTGAGGAGGGGTCCCGGGCCGGTTCTCCGGTCCGGGACCCCGGTGGTTCTCCGGTCCGGGACCCCGGTTTTTACGGCGGTACCGTCTCGCGGCGTCCGTCAGCGGCTGTGGCTGTGGCCGTCGGAGTGCTCTTCTCCGGCGCCGGGGCGTTCCTCCGCGGTGCCGGACGGCTGCTGCCCGGCCCCCGGTCCTCCCGCCCGGACCGTGAAGGCCGCGGTGTGCACGCGCCCTTCGTGCCGGAAGTCGAGGAAGAGGCGGTAGGTGCCGGCACTGGGCGCGGTGGCGGTGAAGGAGACGTCGGGGCCGGACTTGGTGGTGCCGTCGCCGGGTTCGCCGTTCGGGTGGACGTGGAGGTAGGCGAGGTCTCCGGAGCGCAGGGCGACCAGGTGGCCGTAGGCGCCGAGGTAGGGCTCCAGGTCGGTGACGGGCCTGCCGTCGCGGGAGACCTTCAGGGTCAGCTCGCTCGCCCGGCCGGGGCGCAGGGTGCCGGCCAGTTCGACCTCGTAGCCGCCGGTCCTGGCGGTGGTGTCCGGGGCGGGCAGTGCCCGCGGCTCGTAGCGGCCCGAGGCCGCCAGGTCCGCGCCGAGGGTGAGGTTGCCGGCGCCCTTCCGCGCCGGGGTGAAGTCGGCGAAGACCCGGTAGCCGCCCGCCCGGGGCAGCTCGACGGGGGTGCTCCACGTGCCGTCGGCGGCGCGCTCGGGGTGCAGGTGACGGTAGGTCGTCAGGTCCCGTGAGGCCAGGATCAGGTGGAGTTCCTTGCCGTGCTCGCGCCGGTAGGCGGTGACGGCGCGGCCGTCGCCGTCCCGGACGGTGAAGCGCAGCTCGGCGGGGGCCCCGGCGGTGACGTGCGGGGTGGCCAGGGCGAGCGTGTACCCGTTCTCGGAGATCTGCAGTCCGCCGGGCGGGGCGCTCGCGTGTCCCGTGTGCCCGTCCCCGCCTCCGGGCGCGGGCGAGGGCCGGCCGTGTGTGCCGTGGGCGGCGGGCGCAGCGTCCTCGACGACCGGGTCGACGCCCTTGCCCACGCCGTACGCGGTGCCGAACGCCGCGGCCAGCGCGGCGGCGAAGGCCGTGATCCTCACTCCGGTGTTCATGGCGGTGATCTCCTCCCAGAACAGGGCCTCCGGCCGGGGCGGGAGGCCTCAATGCAGCTCACCATACCCCTAGGGGGTACTAAGTCAAGCGGCGGCGGGACTTGCGACAGATACCCGGAGGGGGTATACATGGAGTCCATCGGCCGAGGTACCCCCACCGGGTACCCGTATCGCATTCGCACAGCCTTACAGGAGGCCCGCATGTCCTCGTCCTGCTGCTCCCCCGACGGCCACTGCTCCACCGGCACCGCCACCGAGGCGACCGAGGGTGTCGCCACGGTCTACGACGTCTCCGGGATGACCTGCGGGCACTGCAAGGCCACGCTCACCCGGGAGATCGGCGCGCTGGACGGTGTCCTGGCGGTCGACGTCGACCTCGAAACCGGCCGGGTCACCGTCACGACGGCCGCCGAGCCGGACGACGCCCTGATCGCGAAGGCCGTCGACGAGGCCGGCTACGAGCTCACCGGCCGCGCAGCCTGAAGGCCCCGCAACCGGCCGGGCCCGCCCGCGGGCCCGGCCCCCCCCTGTCTCCGCCCTTTCCCTTTGTCCTGATCAGTCCGAGGAGTAGTGATGGCCACCACGGTCCCCGACACAGCCGAGGTCGAACTCGCCATCGGCGGCATGACCTGTGCCTCGTGCGCCGCCCGGATCGAGAAGAAGCTCAACCGGATGGACGGGGTCACCGCGACCGTCAACTACGCGACGGAGAAGGCGAAGGTCCACTACTCCGGTGAGGTGTCCGTGCAGGACCTGATCGCCACGGTCGAGGCGACCGGGTACACGGCCCGCGAGCCCGAGCCGGTCCGCGCCGAGCCCGCCCCCGGCACGGAGGCCGGCAGGTCCGCGGAGGCCGACGACCTGCGGCCGCTGCGGGACCGGCTGGTCACGGCCGTGGTGCTGGCCGTCCCGGTGATCGCGATGGCGATGGTGCCCGCCCTGCAGTTCGAGTACTGGCAGTGGCTGTCGCTGACCCTGGCGGCGCCCGTCGTGACGTACGCCGCCTGGCCCTTCCACAAGGCCGCCTTCACCAACGCGCGGCACGGCGCGGCCACCATGGACACCCTGATCTCGGTCGGCACCACGGCCGCCTTCCTGTGGTCGCTGTGGGCCCTGTTCTTCGGCACCGCGGGCACGCCCGGCATGACGCACCCCTTCGAGCTGACCATCGCCCGCACCGACGGCGCCGGGAACATCTACCTGGAGGCCGCCGCCGGGGTGACCGCCTTCATCCTGGCCGGGCGGTACTTCGAGGCCCGTTCCAAGCGCAAGGCGGGTGCCGCGCTGAAGGCCCTGCTGGAGCTGGGCGCCAAGGACGTCACGGTCCTGCGGGGCGGCCGTGAGGAGCAGATCCCCGTCGCAGAGCTGAAGGTCGGGGACCGCTTCCTGGTCCGCCCCGGCGAGAAGATCGCCACCGACGGTGCGGTCGTCGAGGGCACCTCCGCCGTGGACGCCTCCATGCTCACCGGCGAGTCGGTGCCGGTCGAGGTCGGCGTGGGGGACGCGGTGACCGGGGCGACCGTGAACGCGGGCGGACGGCTGGTGGTCGAGGCCACCCGGATCGGCGCCGACACCCAGCTGGCCCGGATGGCCCGGATGGTGGAGGACGCGCAGAACGGCAAGGCCGCCGCCCAGCGGCTCGCCGACCGCATCTCCGCCGTCTTCGTGCCCGTCGTCATCGCCCTGGCGCTGGCCACCCTCGGCTTCTGGCTCGGCAACGGCGCGGGAGCCGCCGCCGCGTTCACCGCCGCCGTCGCGGTACTGATCATCGCCTGCCCGTGCGCGCTGGGCCTGGCCACGCCGACCGCGCTGATGGTCGGCACCGGGCGCGGCGCCCAGCTCGGCATCCTCATCAAGGGCCCTGAGGTCCTGGAGTCCACGCGCCGCGTCGACACCGTCGTCCTGGACAAGACCGGCACCGTCACCACCGGCCGCATGACCCTGCTCGCCGTACACACCGCCGACGGCACCGACGAGACGGACGTCCTGCGGCTGGCGGGCGCGCTGGAACACGCCTCCGAACACCCGATCGCCCGCGCCGTCGCCGACGGGGCGCAGCAGAAGCTGGGCGCGCTGCCCGCACCCGAGGACTTCGCGAACGTGCCCGGGCTCGGCGTGCAGGGCATCGTCGACGGCCACGCCGTCCTCGTCGGCCGCGAGAAGCTCCTCGCCGAGTGGGCCATGGGGCTCCCGGCGGACCTGGCCCGGGCCAAGGCCGGGGCGGAGGCGGCCGGCCGCACCGCGATCACCGTCGCGTGGGACGGCCGGGCACGGGCGGTCCTGGAGATCGCCGACGCCGTGAAGGACACCAGCGCCGAAGCCATCGCCCGGCTGCGCGCCCTGGGACTGACGCCGATCCTGCTGACCGGCGACAACGAGGCCGTGGCCCGGTCCGTGGCCCGCGAGGTGGGCATCGCCCCCGAGCATGTCGTCGCCGAGGTCATGCCGCAGGACAAGGTCGACGTCGTCAAGCGCCTCCAGGGCGAGGGCCGTTCGGTGGCCATGGTCGGCGACGGGGTCAACGACGCCGCCGCCCTCGCCCAGGCCGACCTGGGGCTGGCCATGGGCACCGGCACCGACGCCGCCATCGAGGCCGGCGACCTCACCCTCGTCCGCGGCGACCTGCGCGCCGCCGCCGACGCCATCCGCCTGGCCCGCAGGACACTGGGCACCATCAAGTCCAACCTCTTCTGGGCCTTCGCCTACAACATCGCCGCCCTGCCGCTCGCCGCCGCCGGCCTGCTCAACCCGATGATCGCCGGAGCCGCCATGGCCTTCTCCTCGGTCTTCGTCGTCGGCAACTCCCTGCGCCTGCGCGGCTTCAAGGCCGCGGACTGACGGCCTCGCCGCCCGTTGTCCCCGCTGCCCGGCGTCCCTCACGGAGGGTGCCGGGCAGCGGGGCTTTCCTGCCGGGCTGCCGGGCTTTCCCGGGAGCGGTGATGAGCGGGACGGGGTCCGGGGCCCAGGGTCCGGGGCCCGGGGCCCGGGGTCCGAGCTCCGAGGTCTGGGGCCCGGGGTCCGAGGTCCGAGGTCCGAGGTCCGAGGTCTGGGGCCCGGGGTCCGAGGTCCGTGCCCGGTCCGCGCAGGACACGGCGGTCGCCCGGACGGGTGTGCCGGGCAGCGGCCGGGGCAGGCGCGGACCAGGCTTGTACCGGAACGGACCGAAGGACGGCGGGCGCCCGCAGCGGCCCCGGCGCCCTCTGAGGGAAAGAACGCATGACCGAACCGACCAACGCCGACGGTGACACGACCGGACCGCTCGGCCCGGCGCCCGGTTCCGCGCACCACCGCCGACGGGGTCCGGCGGCGGTGCTCGGCGATCTGCGGGCCGTGGACGGCGCCCTGTACGCGGCGGTGGCCGCCACGCCCACGCCCACGCTCGACCGCGCCCTGCGGCGCCTGTCGCACGCGGCCGACCACTCCAAGATCTCGTTGGCCATCGCCGCTTCCCTGGCCCTCGGCGGCCCCCGGTCCCGCAGGGCCGCGCTCGCCGGGGCCGGTGCCGTCGCCGTGGCCTCGGCCTCGGCCAACCTGCTCGGCAAGCGCCTGGTGCGCAGGGCCCGGCCCGACCGGGAGGCGGCCCGGGTGACCGTGGACCGGCACGTGCCCATGCCCACGTCGGCGTCGTTCCCTTCCGGTCACACGGCGTCGGCGGTGGCGTTCGCCGTCGCCGTCGGGGTGGTCCTGCCAGGCGCGGCGGTACCGCTCGGGGCGCTGGCGAGCGCCGTGGCGTACTCCCGCGTCCACACCGGCGTGCACTATCCGGGTGACGTGGCGGCCGGGGCCGTCCTGGGCATCGCGAGCGCCGCCACCGCGCTGGCGGCGGTGGCGGCGGCCCGGGGACCGCACGGGCCGGCAGCCGGACCGGCCGCCGGGCGGAGGCCCTGACGCCCCTCGCCCCTCAGGCAGGACAGGCCGGCCGCACCGGGCAGCAGGTGCGGGGCGCGGGCCCGGGGCCGTCGTTCACCACGGCAGGCCCTCCAGGTGGGCGGTGACGCGGGCGTGGTCCCAGGCGCCGTCGGCGACGACGATCCGGTAGCGGTAGGCGAAGGACTCGCCCGGCTCCAGCTCGAACTCCTCGAAGAACGCCCAGGAGAAGGCGGCCGTCGGGATCGGCTCCGCGCGCACGAACCAGTGGGAGGCGTGGATCGCGTGCGCGGCGTCCAGGTTTTCGGGGGCGTGCGCGAAGACGAGCGTGGAGTGGGCGTCGGTCTCGTCGTGCTCGGCGGTGAAGGCCAGCCAAGGGCTCTGGGTGCCCATCAGCTTCCCGGCGTCCGCGCCCGCGACCGCGTCGGCGCCGGGGGCGAACACGGTGCCGCCGGTGAAGTCGCGGGGGCCGCGCCACTGCAGGCCGGTGTAGCCGGCCATCTCGCGGCCGGCGGTGGTCGGGGAGCCGAAGGCCAGCGGCTCGGCGCGGATGTTGGTGAGGCGGATCGACCAGTCCAGGGCCCAGGCTCCGGCCGCCTCGTCGACCGAGTGGACGGTGAGGCCGCGTGCCTCGCGGGCCCATTCCCCGCCGTGGTGCGCCACCCAGGTCAGGTCCTCGGTGAGGGCGAGGCGGTCGTCCTCGGCCGTGAACGCGGAGAAGCCGTCGTGCCGCATGGAGCCGACGCGCTCGGGCAGGGGCAGGTAGCCCCGGCCGTGGACGTAGGAGTTGCCGCCCCAGAAGTTCTGGCCGGAGAGGTGGCTCGCCGTCATCTGGAGGCCCTTGTGCCAGCGGTGGTCGCTGGGGCGGTAGCCGGTCACGGTGCGCCCGGCGAGGGTGCGCACCGGGTGGGCGTACGGCTTGCGGGACTCGAACGGGTCGGGGTCGGGGCGGTAGACGTACCGCAGGATCTCGGTGCCGCTCGCCGCGGTGACCGCGACGTGGTCGCCGTGGGTGTGGCTGACGCGGATGCTCCGGACACTCATGCGCGCTCCTTCGGGGCCCAGTCGGGGTGGCCGCCGTGCAGGGCGGCGTAGTACGGGTCGCCGGGTCCGATCTCGCCGGCGCGGACCGGACGGCCGGTGAAGGCCGCCTTGTACAGGGCGGCGGCGAATTCGAGGGTGGCGCGGGCGTCGGTGCCGCTGCCGGGTGGCCGTACGCCGGCGTCGTAGGCGTCGAGGAGGGCGCCGAGCTGGGCGGCGTGGGAGCTGGGCACGTCGGCGGCGGGGGCACGCCAGGCGGCAGCGCGCCCGGGGTCGACGTGCGGGGCCGGGGTGTAGGTCCAGTCGGCGTTGCGGTGTCCGTACAGGTGGGTGAGTTCCACGGTGGCGTCGGCGCAGTCGACGCGGATGCGGCTCACCTCGTCCGGGGACAGGACGCTGTTGACGACGGTGGCCAGGGCGCCGTCGGCGAACCGCACGAGGGCCGTGGAGACGTCCTCGCTCTCGGTGGCGTGGACCAGGCGCGAGGCCATCGCGCGGATCTCCTCCCACGGGCCGAGCAGGTGCAGCAGCAGGTCGTACTGGTGGATGCCGTGGCCCATGGTCGGCCCGCCGCCCTCGGTGGCCCACCTCCCGCGCCAGGGCACCGCGTAGTAGTCGGCGTCGCGGTACCAGGTGGTCTGGCAGTGGGCGACCAGCGGGGCGCCCAGCTCGCCGCTGGTGATCAGCTCGCGGGCGTGGACGGCGCCGGAGCCGTAGCGGTGCTGGAAGACGACGGAGGCGTACGCCCCCGACGCCTCCTCGGCCGCCGCGATGTCGTCGTACTCGGCGAGCGACAGGCACAGCGGTTTCTCGCACAGCACCCAGGAGCCCGCCTTCAGGGCGGCCACCGTCTGTTCCCGGTGCAGCGACGGCGGCGTGCCGATGAGGACCAGGTCGGGGCGTACGGCGTCCAGCATGTCGCCGACCGACGTGTATCCGGCGATGTCCGCGCCCGCCAGCTCCCGGAAGGCGGCCAGCCGGTCCTCGTCCACGTCGACGGCGGCGACCAGCTCGGCCCGGTCGGCGTGGGCCCGGAGCGCGGACAGGTGGCTGCCGCCGGCGATGGCGCCGGTGCCGACCACGGCGACGCGGCGGCGGGCGGGGGCCGGGGACGTGCGGGCCATGTGGTTCTCCTCGTGCGTACGGCGGACGACGCGCACAGAAAGCGCTTTCACTCCGGCCGACCCTAGAGGTGCGCGCCATGTCAGGACAACCCCGGGGCGCATCGCGCGAGGACGTCACCGGGACCGGCCGGGCGGGCCCGTGCCTCACTCGGGCCGCAGCGTTTGCGGGGAGGCCGGGCGGCTGGTCGACTGTCGCAGGGAGCCGGAGCCGGCCGTGCGGCCCCCGGCTCCCCCTCAGCTCTCCGCGGAAGGAGTCCAGGCGTGACCACCGATCCCCAGCCGACGCCCTCGGGGCGGGGCCCGGACGGCAGCCAGCCGTGGCTGCACCAAAGAGGCCGGATCATCCAGGAGTTCGGCACCGTCAAGCAGTTCCCCGTGGCCCTGTCCATGGAGGCCCGCCTCTACTCCTGCCAGCGGCTCAACAAGGTGCTGGCGGACACGCGCATCCTGCACGACCTGTACAAGAAGTACCACTGGCTCATGCGCGGGGCGACGTTCTACCAGCTGCACCTGCTGCTGGACAAGCACGCGGGCGAACAGCTGGCGCTGGTCGACACGATCGCGGAACGCGTCCAGACCTTGGGCGGTGTGGCGGTCGGCGACCCCCGGCACGTCGCGGAGATCACCGCCGTGCCGCGTCCGCCGGACGGCGTGGAGGAGGTGCCCGCCATGCTGTCGCGGCTGCTGGAGGCGCACGAGCTGATCCTCACCGACTGCCACGACGCCGCGGCCCGCACCCAGGAGCAGGGCGACGACGGGACCAACGACCTGCTGGTCTCCGAGGTCGTCCGCACCAACGAACTCCAGGCCTGGTTCGTCGCGGAGCACTTGGCCGACACTCCCCTGGTGCGCGTCTGACCCGCGCCGCGGGGCGGCCCGGTGCCGCCGGATGCCACCGGATGTCACCGGACGGCGGCAGACCACCACGGTGGCGGGACCAGGACGACAGCAGACCACGACGACGGCAGGACCACGCACCCGACCGGCACAGGACGAGCGAACGAGCGCGATATGCCCGACACGTCACACGGTGAGCACGGCAAGCCGCCGACGCTCGCGCAGCGGTGGGCCCGTTTCAAGGAGTCCCCGTTCCTGCCGGCCGTGGTGCTGGTGTTCATCCTGGCGGCCGCGGCCGGTCTCTTCGCGGGGTCCTACACGTACTCCATGGCGGATCCGACACCGCGCTCGATCCCGACGGCGGTGGTCGGCTCGTACGAGAAGGAGCGGGGCCGGGGCTTCCTGATCGGCCTGGAGAAGGCGCTGAACGCCTCGGTGAAGGTGCACACCTACATCACCCTGGCCGACGCCCGGCGGGCGGTCGAGGAACAGGAGGTCTTCGCGATCCTGGAACTGCGGGACGACGGCCGGTCCGTCGTCCTGGACCTGTCGAGCGCGTCGGGCTCCTCGGTCGCCGAGGTCCTGTCCCAGGCGGCGCCGGCCGTGGGGGAGAAGACGGGGGTGGAGGTCACCGTCCGGGACATCAAGCCCCTGCAGGAGGGCGACCCGCGCGGGCTGGCGATCTTCTACATCTCCCTCGCCGCCGTGATCATCGGCTTCGTCGGGGCGATCCAGCTGAGCGTGCACGCGCGGTCCCTCACCCCGCCCGAACGCATCGCCTTCACGGTGGCCTACGCGCTGCTCGGCGCCTTCGCCATCGCGGCGGTGGTGGACTGGCTGCTGGACGCGCTCGACCTGCCGTTCGTCGAGTCGTGGCTGATCCTGGCGCTCACGATGTTCGCCAGCGGCATGGTCTTCACCATGTTCAACACCCTGGTCGGACGCTGGGCGATGCTGCCGACGTGGGGGCTGATGGTGCTCCTGGGCAATCCGTCGTCCGGCGGCGCGGTGTCCTGGCCACTGCTGCCGTCGGTGCTGGGGGTGATCGGCCAGTGGCTGCCGCCGGGCGCCTCGATCAACGCCCAGCACACGGCGGTGTACTTCTCCGGGCACCAGCACGCGTTCCCCTTCCTGGTGCTGGCCGGCTGGGCGCTGCTGTCCTGCACGGTGTTCTGGGTCTGGCGGCACCGCCACCCCGGCAGCCGCGAACGCCGTCCGGCGCACGCCGGTTCGTGAGGCGGTCCGAGCCCTCGCAGGTGGCCGGCAGGCGGATGATCCGGCGCGGCGCCTCGCGGTGCAGCCGCGCCGAGGAAGCCGCGCGCCTGCTCACCGAGGGCCACGGTGCCGGGCGCCCCTGTGTGCCGGAGCGCCGGACGCCCTCGGGCGCCGAGGTGTTGCGCGGCGCGGGGTGCGGGGCCGGCGCGCAGGCGCGGGGCCCGGGCGTGGGTCGACGGGTCCCGCGCCCCGGCCCGTGCTCCACGCGTTCCGCGCCCCGGCCCGTGCTCCACGCGTTCCGCGCCCCGCACCCGGTGCTCAGGTCAGCGGCACCGTCACCTCACCCGCCCCCTGCGCACTCGCGCCGCCCGGGACGCGCACGGTGAACGGCCGGTCGGTGCCGCTCGCGGTGACGCGCAGCAGGCCGTCCTCGCGCCGTACGCGGAACGTGGCCGCCGGTGCCCCGGCCGGGTCGGGCACGGTGACCTCGGTGGCGTACTCGGGCCCGGCGGGCGGGTGGACGAGCAGGACCGGGGCGTCCAGCCAGTCGCCGTCGGGGCGCCGGTCGTCGGTCGTCAGCGGCAGGACGGCGCCTTCGCGGACGTACAGCGGGAGGCTGTCGTAGCCGTGCCGTTCGGTGCGCCAGGCCGGGCCGGTGACCTTCTCGCCGCTGAGGAGGTGGGTCCAGGTGCCTTCGGGGAGGTAGACCTCCACCTCGCCGTCCTCGGTGAAGACGGGGGCGACCAGGAGGTCGGGGCCGAGCATGTACTGCCGGTCCAGCGGGCGGCACGCCGGGTCGTGCGGGAACTCCAGCACCATGGGCCGCATCACCGGCACGCCGGTGCGGTGGGCCTCGGCGGCGGCGCCGTACAGGTAGGGCATGAGCCGGTGCTTGAGCAGGGTGAAGCGCCGGGCGACGTCGACCGCCTCGTCGCCGAACTCCCACGGCACCCGGTACGACGACGAGCCGTGCAGGCGGCTGTGCGAGGACAGCAGGCCGAAGGCCAGCCAGCGCTTGAAGACGGCCGGGTCGGGGGTGCCCTCGAAGCCGCCGATGTCGTGGCTCCAGAAGCCGAAGCCGCTCAGGGACAGCGACAGGCCGCCGCGCAGCGACTCGGCCATGGCCTCGAAGGAGGACCAGCAGTCGCCGCCCCAGTGCACCGGGTACTGCTGGCCGCCCGCGGTCGCCGAGCGGGCGAAGAGCACGGCCTCGCCCCGGCCGCGCTCCTTCTCCAGGAGTTCGAACACGGTCCGGTTGTAGAGGTGGGTGTAGTAGTTGTGCATCCGCTGCGGGTCGGAGCCGTCGTGCCAGACGACGTCGGTGGGGACGCGCTCGCCGAAGTCGGTCTTGAAGCAGTCCACGCCCTGGTCGAGCAGCGGCTTCAGCTTCGACTGGAACCAGGCGCGGGCGTCGGGGCTGGTGAAGTCGACCAGGCCCATGCCGGCCTGCCACAGGTCCCACTGCCAGATGCCGCCGTCCGGGCGGCGCACCAGGTGGCCGAGGGCGGCGGCCTCCTCGAACAGCGGGGACTTCTGGGCGATGTAGGGGTTGATCCAGGCGCTGACCCTCAAGCCCTTCTCCTTCAGCCGGGCGAGCATGCCCTCCGGGTCGGGGAAGACCTCCGGGTCCCACTGGAAGTCGCACCACTGGTACTCGCGCATCCAGAAGCAGTCGAAGTGGAAGACGGACAGCGGGATGCCGCGTTCGGCCATGCCGTCGACGAACGACGTCACCGTCCGCTCGTCGTAGGAGGTGGTGAAGGACGTGGTGAGCCACAGGCCGAAGGACCAGGCGGGGGGCAGGGCGGGGCGGCCGGTGAGGGCCGTGTAGCGGGTGAGGACGTCCTTGGGGGTGGGGCCGGCGACGACGTAGTACTCCAGCGTCTGGTCCTCGACGCTGAACTGGACCTGTCCGACGGCCTCGGAGCCGACCTCGAAGGAGACCGCGCCGGGGTGGTTGACGAAGACGCCGTAGCCGCGTGAGGAGAGGTAGAAGGGGACGTTCTTGTAGGCCTGTTCGCTGCTGGTGCCGCCGTCGGCCTGCCAGATGTCGACGACCTGGCCGTTCTTGACGAACGGGGTGAAGCGCTCGCCGAGGCCGTAGATGTGTTCGCCGACGCCGAGGGCGAGCTGGGTGAGCATGTGGTGGGCGCCGTCGCCGGTGACGGCGAAGGCGGTGCCCTTGCGGCCCGCCCGGGTCAGTTCGCGCCCGTCCGCGCCGTGGAAGGCGAGGGCCCAGGGGGCGGCCTCGTCCAGCCGGAGGGTCAGCGGGCCGCTGGTCAGCTCCGTGACGGTGCCCTCCCGGCGCACCCGGGCGGTCTCGCCGGCGGGGCTCGCGAGGGCGAAGTCGGGTCCCGGCCGGCGCTTGCCGGCGTGGTGGGTGACGCGGACGCCGATCACGCCCTCGGCCGGGGAGAAGCAGTCGACCGTGAGGAGCGGCGTGTTGAGCGTGTCCCCTCTGTGGGTCACCTTGCGGACGGCGGCGTGGGCGGTGAAGCGGTCGGCGCCGGCGCGCACGTCGCGGACCTCGGTGGCGTACGAGATGCGCACACCGTCGCGGACGAGCCAGAAGCCGTCGGTGAACTTCATGATCTTCCTCGGGTGGGGCGGGAGCCGTCCGGTGGGGAACCGTCCGGCGGTGGGGGTGTGGGCTGGGCCGGACCGGCCGGGGCCTTCGGCTTCGTCGGGCTTCGTTCGGCTTCACATGGCCCGTTCGGCTTCATTCGGCCCGTTCGCCTTGATTCGGCTCGGCTCAGCTCGGCTCGGCTCAGCTCGGCTCGGCTCGGCTCGTCTCGGCTCGTCTCCGTTCGATGAGCCTTCGAGAGTTTCGACGGCAATTCGACTGGATTCGATAGTCGTTCGATAAAGATTCGACAGGCATTCGACTGTGCTCGATCGGGCCCTCCCAAGACCTGGCCGGACGTTTTGATCGTACACAAAACTAATCCGGTCCAGCCCTCCCTTCGCGCCGACCTCAGGACTCTGACCAGCCGAGACGTCCTGCCCGCCCGGCCGGTAAGCGGCACGAAGAAAGAGACGGACGCCACTTCTCCCTAGCGCGCCACCCCTTCTTTGACGTATTAGTCATCACACCAAACAAACCGTCCGGTAAAGGGGCCGGACGGTTACGACAGCAAGGGCCGCACCACATGTCCGAACGCTTCACGCGGGGCAGGACACCCACCGTCAGGGCCGTCATGCCGTTCGCCGCCGCCTCCGTCCTGATCGCCGGGGCGGCGCTGACCGGCTGCGCACAGCAACGCGACGGCGATGTGTACACCGTGATGAACTCCTCGACCGACGAGTCCTACCACCGCTGGGACGCGGAGGCGATGGCCCGCTGCGGCGAGCGGCTGGGCGTGCGGATCGAGCAGCAGAGCGTCCCGGCGGCGCAGGTGATGACGAAGGCGCTGCGCATGGCGTCCTCCAAGTCGCTGCCGGACATCGTGCAGTTCGATGCTTCCGAGATGCCGGTCTTCGCCGAGGCCGGCGGCCTCGTCGACCTCAGGTCTCTGGGCCTGAGCACCCGGGGCGTCCCCGAGGGGATCGTGAACTTCGGTTCGTACCGGGGGACGTACTACGGCGCGGCCCGGTCGGTGAACACGCTCGCGCTCTTCTACAACAAGGACGTCCTCGACGAGGCCGGTGTGGAGGTGCCCACCACCTGGGCCGAGCTGCGGGAGGCCGCGAAGAGGCTCACGCAGGGCAAGCGGTACGGGCTGGCGCTGAGCGCGGGCGGCGCGGAGGACGGCGTCTTCCAGTTCATGCCGTTCATGTGGTCCAACGGCGGCGACGAGCGGAAGCTGGACGGCCCGCGGGTCGTCCAGGCCCTCGACTACTGGAAGGCGCTGCTGAAGGACGGCTCGCTGTCGAAGTCGACCGTCAACTGGACGCAGGCGGACGTCAACGACCAGTTCATGGCCGGCAACGCGGCCATGATGATCAACGGGCCGTGGCAGGTGGAGACGCTCAACACCAAGAAGTCGCTGCACTGGGGCATCGCGGAGATCCCGGTGCCCGAGGCCGGTGCCCCGTCGGTCGGTCCGCTCGGCGGGGCCGTGCTCACCGTGCCCCGCACCGGTGACGAGGAGCGGGAGCGGACGGCCGGACGGATCGTCGCCTGCCTGTCCGGCGAGAAGGAGCAGCTGACGTACGCGCTCAACAGCTGGATGGTCCCGGCCCACGCCAAGGCCGCCGCCGTCTGGCGGGAGCGGGTGCCCGAGCTGGACGCCCTCGCCGACCAGGTCGCCGCCGCCCGGTCGCGTACGGCCCGGGTCGGCTCCGGCTGGCCGAACGTGTCGCTCGCCCTGCAGAGCGCCTTCCAGTCCGCCCTGACCGGCCAGTCCAGCGAGGCCGCCCTGAAGCGCGCCCAGCAGCGGGCCACGAGCGGGAACTGAGGTACGCCGCCCATGACCACGTCCACCGTCACCGCTCCCGCGCCGGCCGCGGCGCGCACGGCGTCCCGCGCCGCGGACCCGGACCGGCTGCGGCGCCGGCGCCGGCTCGCCCAGTGGGGGTTCGTCGCCCCCGCGGTCGTCTTCATGCTGCTGTTCTTCGGCTACCCGCTCGTACGCAACGTCGTGATGAGCTTCCAGCACTACACGCCGAAGACGTTCTTCACCGGTGAGGCGCCCTTCAACGGCGCCGACAACTGGGCGAACGTGTTCCACGACGCCCTGTTCGGCAAGGCGCTGTGGCACACGCTCGTCTTCACCGCCGGCTCGCTGCTCGGGCAGTTCTGCATCGGGCTCGCCCTCGCCGTCTTCTTCAACCGCAGGTTCCCGCTGAGCGGGGCACTGCGGTCGCTGATCCTGCTGCCCTGGCTGGTGCCGATGGTGGTGTCCGGCGTCGTGTGGCGGCGCATCCTCGACCAGGACACGGGCGTGCTGAACTCGTTCCTGGACACCCTGGGCCTGGGCAGCGGCCACACCCCCTGGCTGACCAGCCCGCACCTGGCCCTGTTGTCGGTGATCCTGGTCAACATCTGGATCGGCATCCCGTTCAACATGGTCATCCTGTACGGCGGCCTCCAGGAGATCCCGAAGGAGCTGTACGAGGCGGCCTCCCTGGACGGCGCCTCCGCGTGGCGGACGTTCCGCTCCCTCACGCTGCCGATGCTCAAGCCGGTCATCACGGTCGTCCTCGTACTGGGCTTCATGTCGACGGTGAAGATCCTCGACCTGATCCTCGCCCTCACCGACGGCGGCCCCGCCGACGCCACCCAGACCCTGGGCACGCTCACCTACCAGAACTCCTTCGTGCAGCTGGACTTCGGCGCGGGCGCGGTCGTCGGCAACGTACTCATCCTGATCTCCGCGGTGTTCGCGGTGTTCTACCTGCGGGCCAACCGCACCGAGGGGAAGTGACGGACATGGCCGCTCCCACACCGGCCACGCCCCGGCGCCGCTGGGGCTCCACCCTCGCCGGGGTGCTCATCCTGTGCGTGATGCTGTTCCCGCTGTACTGGATGCTCAACACCGCGCTCCAGCCCGAGGCGGGGCTGCTCCAGGTCGACCCGGTGCCGGGCAGCCTGGACCTGTCCGGTTTCTCCAAGGCGATCAGCGACCAGGGCGGTCACCTGCTCACCTCGCTGGTGGTCTCGCTCGGTGCCGTCGTCATCTGCCTGGCGATCGCGGCTCCGGCGGCGTACGGGCTGGCGCGGTTCGGGCTGCGCGGGTCGCGGACGATCGTGTTCGGCACGCTGATCACGCAGATGGTGCCGGGCATCGTCATCGCCAACGCGCTCTACAACTCGTACGTCGATCTCGGCCTGGTGAACTCCTCCTTCGGCCTGATGCTGGCGGACGCCTCCCTCGGCATCCCGTTCTCCATCGTGCTGATGCGCTCCTTCATGGTGTCGATCCCGGGTGAGGTGATCGAGGCCGCGCAGATGGACGGGGCCGGTCCGGTGCGGACGTTCGTGCGGGTGGTGCTGCCGATGAGCCGCAACTCGCTCATCACCTGCGGTCTGTTCGCGTTCCTGTTCTCGTGGAGCGACTTCATGTTCGCCCTCACCCTGAACACCACGGACGACGTCAAGCCGATCACCCTGGGCATCTACCAGTACATCGGCGCGCACGTCGGCGACTGGGGCTCGGTGATGGCGGCGTCCGTCCTGTCCGCGGTTCCGGCTGCGATCCTGCTCGTGCTCGCCCAGAAGTACATCGCCGCCGGCATCACCGGTGGTTCCATCAAGTGACCACTGCGCGCATCGGTGGCCACTGCGCGCATCGGTGGCCACTGCGCGCGTCAGCGATCGCCGCACGCATCAGTGACCACCGCTCGCGCAAGTGACCACCGCACGCATCAGTGACCACCGCAAGCGCACATGACCACCGCACGCATCAGTGACCACCGCAAGCGCACATGACCACCGGTCACGTAAGTGACCACCGTACGCATCGAAATGGGCCTCACCGCATGAGTGACTTCCCCGGTTTCCCGCCCGGCTTCGTCTTCGGCGCCGCGACCGCCTCGTACCAGATCGAGGGCGCGGTACGCGAGGACGGCCGCGGCCCGTCGATCTGGGACACCTACAGCCACACCCCCGGCCTCGTCGCGAACGGCGACACCGGCGACGTGGCCTGCGACCACTACCACCGCTACCGGGAGGACGTGGCGCTGCTGCGCGGCCTGGGCGTGGACTCCTACCGCTTCTCGATCGCCTGGCCGCGGATCGTGCCGGACGGGTCGGGCCCGGTGAACCCCAAGGGCCTGGACTTCTACTCCCGGCTGGTGGACGAGCTGCTCGCGGCGGGCATCGAACCGGCCGCCACCCTCTACCACTGGGACCTGCCGCAGGCACTGGAGGACCGGGGCGGCTGGCGGACGCGTGAGACGGCGGAGCGGTTCGCCGACTACACGGCCGTCGTCGCCGAGCACCTCGGCGACCGGGTACCGCGCTGGATCACCCTCAACGAGCCGTGGTGCAGCGCCTTCCTCGGCTACTCCGTCGGCCGCCACGCGCCCGGCGCCCGCGAGGGCCGGGGCGCGCTGGCCGCCGCCCACCACCTGCTGGTCGGCCACGGGCTGGCGGTGCAGGCGCTGCGGGCGGCCGGCGCGCGCGAGGTGGGCATCACGCTCAACCTCGACCGCAACCTTCCCGCCACCGGCTCCCCCGCCGACCTGGCGGCCGTGGTCCGCGCCGACACCCAGCACAACCTGGTGTGGACCGAGCCGATCCTCGCCGGACGCTACCCGGCCACGGAGGAGGAGACCTGGGGCGAGCTGATCACCGGTCAGGACTTCCGGCGCGACGGCGACCTGGAACTGATCTCCCAGCCGCTGGACTTCCTCGGCGTCAACTACTACCGGCCCATCGTGGTCGCCGACGCCCCTCACCGGGAACCCGACCCGGCGCGGCGGGTGGCGACGGACAACCGGTACGAGGAGGTGCGGATGCCGGGCGTGAGGCACACGGCGATGGACTGGCCGGTCGCCCCGGACACCTTCACCGACCTGCTGGTGCGGCTGAAGCAGCAGTACGGCGACGCGCTGCCGCCGGTCCACATCACCGAGAACGGCTCCGCGGAGGACGACACGGTCGCCGCCGACGGGGCGGTGCACGACGCCGACCGCGTGGCCTACCTGCGCGACCACCTCACCGCGCTGCGGGCGGCGATGGATGCGGGCGTGGACGTCCGGGGCTACTACGTGTGGTCGCTGCTGGACAACTTCGAGTGGGCGTACGGCTATGGCAAGCGGTTCGGGATCGTCCGCGTCGACTACGACACGCAGCGGCGTACGCCGAAGGACAGCTACCACTGGTACCGGGAGATGATCGCGGCGCAGCGCCGCTGACGGGAGCGGGAACGGGGGCAGTGCGGAAGCGGAAGCGGGAGCGGAGCGTCGGGTCCGGCCGGAGGCCCCGGCCGTCCTGCTCCCGGCCGCTCTCGGCCGGCCCCCGGCTCATCCCGCCGCGCGCTCGGCGTACGCTGCCGGGTCGGCCAGTACCTCACGCACGATCACGCCGGCCGCGCCCTCGTGGAGGGCGGCGCCGATCCGGGCCTGCGGGAGGACCACGGCACCGGGTACACCCCGCTGGAGTGGGCCGTGAAGGGCGGC
>NZ_JBEXTV010000057.1:0-54278 GCF_040628835.1 Streptomyces sp. NPDC006134
GCGGCGGCGCTGGAGCTGATGGGCAAGGTCGAGGACCTGGGCGGCGCGGTCGATGCGATCGAGCACGGCTTCCAGAAGCAGGAGATCGAACGCAATGCCTACCGCATCGCCCAGGAGACCGACTCCGGCGAGCGGGTGGTGGTCGGCGTCAACCGCTTCCAGCTCGACGAGGAGGAGCCGTACGAGCCGCTGCGCGTCGACCCCGCCATCGAGGCCCAGCAGGCGGAGCGGCTGGCCAGGCTGCGCGCCGAGCGGGACCGGCGCGCGGTGGACTCGGCCCTGGACGCCCTGAAGAAGGCCGCGGCGGGTGAGGACAACGTCCTCTACCCCATGAAGGACGCCCTGCGCGCCCGCGCCACCGTCGGCGAGGTGTGCAACGCGCTGCGCGAGGTGTGGGGGACGTACGTGCCGTCGGATGCCTTCTGACGTGGGCTGATCCTCCGTATGGATGATCAAGGGCGGAAAGTGCACGTACCCGGTTACGCTCGTGTTGGGTGTTCCCGTAAGGAGGGTGCCGTGGCTGTGATGCTGCACGAGTCGTCGCTCGCCGACGCTGCAGACCGGCTCTGGGAGGAGCTGCCCGGGCACCGGGTGGAGATCCTCAACGGGAGCATTGTCGTGACACCGCCGCCTGATGGGCCGCATCAAGAGACGCTGACCTGGCTGATCGAGGAATTCGCGAAAGCCCGCGCCCGGCAGGCGGGAGTCAGGTACGTACAGGGCATCGGTCTCTGGCTGCCGACCGGACCGGACGATTACGCGGTGCCGGACTTCTCTGTCGTCGACGCGGACTACAGGGACGCCCTGGTCGAGAAGAACTGCTACGCGCCGTACGTCTTCCGCCTTGTTCTGGAGGTCACATCCTCCAACTGGACGAACGACACAGCGACCAAGGTCGACATCTACGCGCGCGCCGGCATCCCCGCCTACCTCGTCGTCGACCGCAAGCACGGCGAGGTCCTTCTCCACACCGACCCGGCCGGCGGCAAGTATCCCGAGCCTCAGTGTTTCAAGCGAGGCGAGACCGTCCCCGTCCCGGAGTCCGTCGGGGTCTGCCTCGACCTCACCGTCGGCACCCTCCTCGACGGCGACGACTGAGCGTCTCGCTCTCCGGAAATCGAAACGGGAGTGTCGCACCGCCGTGCGACACTCCCTCCATGTTCGGCGTCACTGACCTCCCCACCTACCTCGCGGGCCTCGTCCTGATCGTCCTGCTCCCCGGCCCCAACTCCCTGTACGTCCTCTCCGTCGCCGCCCGCAGCGGTGTGCGCGCCGGCTACCGTGCCGCCGCCGGCGTCTGGTGCGGGGACACCGTGCTGATGACCCTGTCGGCCGCCGGGGTCGCCTCGCTGCTCCAGGCCAACGCCCTGCTGTTCGGGATCGTGAAGTACGCCGGGGCCGGATATCTGACGTGGCTGGCCGTGGGCATGCTGCGGGCCGCCTGGGGGATGTGGCGCACCCGGCGCGACAGGAGCGACGAGACCGCCGGGAACGCCGGCGGCACCGCCCCGGCCGCCGGTGCCGCCGCCGGTGAGCGGCCCTACCGCCGCGCCCTGGTCATCAGCCTCGTCAACCCGAAGGCGATCCTCTTCTTCGTCGCCTTCTTCGTGCAGTTCGTCGACCCGGGCTACGCCTACCCCGCCCTCTCCTTCGTCGTCCTCGGCGCCCTCGCCCAGCTGGCCAGCGTCCTCTACCTCAGCGCGCTGATCTTCAGCGGCACCAGGCTGGCCGCCGCCTTCCGCCGCCGCAAGCGCCTGTCGGCGACGGCGACCTCGGCGGCGGGCGCGCTGTTCCTGGGCTTCGCGGTGAAGCTGTCCCTGGCGAGCGCCTGAGGGCCGGGCCCACGCCCCGGCGCTACGAGCCCGCCTACACCCCGGCGCGCTACGAACCCGCCCGCGCCCCCGGCGCCCGGCGCACGCGTCCCGCGCGGTAGCGGCGGACGGCCCGGGTGACGACCGGAGGCAGCAGGTCCACGGCGAGGCGGCGGGCGCGGGCGGTGCCGGCGGGTCGCCGTGCCGCCGGGCCCGGCCGGGGCGCCGGGACGGGGGCCACGTAGTGCCGCGAGCGCGGGAACGGCGGCGGCTGCATGCCCTTGGCGCGGGCCCGCACCAGGCGGTGCCCGGCGGCCTCCTGCACGCTCACCGAGCAGTCCTCGCGCCGGCGCAGCAGGGCGAGCAGTTCCTCCTGGAGGGGCCGGGGGTCGCCCCAGGTGCCGTACAGCTTCTGGGAGGAGAGGCAGACGGGGCGCAGGCCGCGGTTGAGCACCGCCTCCCACGCGGCGACGGAGACGCCGGGGGTGTGCTCGGAGCGGAAGTCGTCCAGGACGACGACGCCGTCGGGCAGCAGCAGCTCGCGGGCCGCCCCGATGTCGTCGCGGACGTGCTCGTACAGGTGCGAGGCGTCGATGTGGACGAACCGGCAGGTGCCCGGCGCGACCTCCTGGGTGATCACCGAGGTCGGAGCGTGGACGATCTCGGGCAGGGTGTCGTGGAAGGAGAGGTAGTTCCGCTCGAACGCCTGGCGGGTGAGCGAGGCGTACGACTGCGCCGACTCCGCGCGGTTGGCCTGGTCCGGAGCCTCGCTCCCGAACAGGTCGCACACCGTGAACCGTTCGCCCTCCCGGAGGTGATGCCCCATCAGGATCGCGCTCTTGCCCAGGTAGACGCCCAGCTCCAGCAGGTCGCCCCGCGGGCCCCGTGCCGCCTGCCGCTCCAGGAACCACGTGAACAGCATCTGGTCGAGCGGCCAGAACCAGCCGGGGACGTCGTTCAGCTCACCGGGGTATGTCTCGGTTGCTTGTGCAGTGGCCATGGGGGGAGGGTGCCTCCCGGGCGCACGCCGATCCAGCTCCACGCCGCATATCGTGTGAAGAATTCACCGGATGCCCGACAGCACCGCCCGCAATCGGGGGGTCAGCGGCTTCTCGACGTACCGGTGCAGCAGCCAGGCCAGCAGCAGCATCGCGGCCAGGGTCAGCGCGAAGGTCACCGCCGAGCCCAGGCGCAGACCGCGGTGCAGGGCGTGGATCACCACCCAGCCGAGGTGCTCGTGCACGAGGTAGAACGGGTACGTCAGCGCCCCCGCCACCGTCAGCAGGCGCCGGTCGGCCCACCGCGGCCGGCCCAGCGCGACCGCGGCGACCGCCGCGAAGCCGAAGGCGACGACGAGGACGATGCCGGCCGTGGTGCGGTGGGCGAAGGCGTGCGGATCGGCCGCGTTCCACAACGCGTCCACCGCGTGGTGCTGCCCGATCAGGAAGCCGACCGCCGCGATGCCCCAGCCGCAGGCGTCCCGCCGGTCGCGGTGGACGAGGTGGAGGCCGATGCCGCCGATGAAGAACGGCGCGTACTCGGGCATGAGGACCACGTCGAGCAGCGGTTCGCCGGCGGCCTGCGCGAGCACCGCCGCCAGGGTCCAGCAGGCGCAGAACAGGATCACGCGCCGCCGGTTCGCCCCGGGCACCACCACGCACAGCGCGAACAGCGCGTAGAACCGGACCTCCGCCCACAGCGTCCAGCACACCCCCAGCACCCGGTCCGCCCCCAGCGGCTGCTGAAGCAACGTCAGGTTCACCAGCGCGTCGCTCGGCGACACGGCGTCGTAGGCGACCACCGGCAGCGCGAACACCGCCGTCACCAAGGCCACCGCCACCCAGTACGCGGGCAGCAGCCGGGACGCCCGGGAGGCGAAGAACGACGACAGGGAGCGGCCCCAGCCGCTCATGCAGATCACGAACCCGCTGATCACGAAGAAGATCTGCACGCCCAGACAGCCGTAGGAGAAGAGGGTGTGCAACGTGGGGAACTGGTGCTTGGGCGAGCTGCCCCACGCCTCGCTCACCTCACCGCCGCGCCCGCCGTAGTGGTAGACGGCCACCATCAGCGCGGCCAGCAGGCGCAGCCCGTCCAGGGCGCGCAGCCGGTTCGGCGCGCGGGCCGGGGCGGGGGCGGCCGGGGGCGGCCCGGCGGGGGCGGTGGTGCCGGGGTGCGGCGCGGACGCCGTGACGGCCGTCTCGGTCACGGGCACGACTCCTTCGGCCGTTCGCGGTCAGGGCCGGGGACGGGGCGGGGCGGCGTCACCGCTTCAGGGAGCGCCGCAGCGCCCGGGCCCGCCGCACCACCCTGCGTGCCGCGGAGTTGCGGGGCAGGAACGCCAGCCGCTGCGGGATGCCGCCGGGCAGGCCCAGCGAGGTCAGCCGCTTCTTCTTGAAGTACCGCCAGGTGTGGGCGTCCAGCCGCGTCCTCAGGTACTCCTCGGCCTCCGGCCGCAGCTGCGGCAGGATCTTCGGCTGCATCGCGTACCCGACGGTGCGGACGAGGGCGGTGAGGGTGCCGGTGTCCGTGCCCCGGCGCTGTTCGGCGACGGCCGCCGGGTCGGACGGTTCGGGCAGCAGCGCGTCGACGATCGTGACGGGGACGCGGTTGCTGTTCTCGTACGGGGTGAGCCGGTCCAGCAGCGTGTCCGTGCCGACGCGGGCGACCGGCAGGCCGTACAGCGTGGACGCGGTGAGCAGGGCCGTGGAGAAGCAGCCGACGACCAGCGCCGGGCGCATGCGCTGGTACAGCACCTCCGCGAGGACGGGCGTGTCGAGGACGGTGAGGCCGACGCCGAGCCGCTCGGACTCCCGCTCCAGGGTGCGGGTGAAGCGGGCCGGGGCCGAGGGGTGCGGCTTGAACACGACCCGCTCGTGGCCCAGGCCGGCCGCCGACCGCACCATCCGCACGTGCAGGTCCTCCTCCTCGTCGGGGGAGAGGATGTCCAGCGCGGACAGGTACTGGCCCAGCAGCAGGGCGGGCCCGGCGACGTCGGGCAGGGCGTCCTCGGTGTCGGCCAGTTCGGCGAGCACCTTGGTGAACGCGGCGGTCGGCACGGTCTCGGGCGCGACGCCGAACTCGGTCAGCAGCAGCGGGGTCAGGCCCGGCACCAGGTCCAGGTGGAGCAGCCGCTCCACGCGCGTGCCGACCAGCGGGTCGAGCTTGGTGCGGGTGGGGCCGTAGCTCATCAGGCCGTCCGCGTAGACGGTGACCGGCGCGTCGGTGAAGATCTGCGTCACGCCGAGCGCCGGGTGCACCTGGATCGACTCCACGGCGAGGGCGACGTCGTCGTCGCCGAGCTCCCACAGCCGCCGCAGATGCCGCTCCCACAGCGGGACGTCCTCCGTGCGCGGCGACCAGCCGCCGGGGTGGAAGGGGGAGATCACCTCGTTCCACGACACGACGTCGTCGAACCGCGTCCGCAGCCGCTCGAAGCCGGGCATCGCGTCGGCCGAGGGCGTCGTCTCGGGCGTCGCCGCGTTGTTGGACACCACCAGGATCCGCCGGCCGGCAGGGGCGAAGCAGCCGGAGTCGAGGGCGGCGGCGAGGGTGGCCGTGCCGTAGAGCGTGGAGGCCAGGAAGATCTGCGTGGTCACGCCGCCACCTCCCCGGCGGGCACCGGGCGGCGGCGCAGCCGGCGCAGCCGCCCGGCGCGCTCGGCGTCCATCGAGCGGAGCACCTCGTCGAGCGCGTCCTGCGGCATCCGCCGCAGCGCGGCGGCGCTCATCGTCCTCAGTCTGCGGGCCACGGCCGGCTCGAACCTCTCGATGGAACCCAGGTGGTGGGAGATGATGGCGCAGTACGTGCGCACGGCCTTGGGCAGCAGCCGGTCCGCGTCGGGGTCCTCGGCGGTCTCCCGGAGCACCTGGTCGAAGGCGCGGACGAAGTCGAGCTGGCGGGCGTCGCCGATCTGCGTCAGCGACGAGGCGACCCCGCGCCGGTAGAAGACGCCGAGCAGCCCGGTCACGGCGAACGACTCCGCCTCCCGGTGCAGCTTCCAGATCCACGGCCGGTCCTCGGCCGTGCGCAGCCCGTCGGTGAAGTGCAGCAGACCGCGGTCGACGAGCCGGCGGTGGTAGACGCCGGCCCAGGCGTAGGCGTAGTCGACGGACGTGGTGCGGTGGGCGGGCAGGATCGCGTCGCGCGGGCACAGGGGGACGTTCCTGCGGCCGTGCGGCACGCGGCGCACCGTGCGCGCCCGCCCCGTGCACTGCACGTGGTCGGTGCGGACGAAGTCGCAGCCCAGCTTCTCGATGACGGCGACCAGCCGGTCGTAGTACCCGGGCGCCAGCCAGTCGTCGCCGTCCAGGAAAGCGAGGTACTCGCCGCGCGCCCGGTCGATGCCGGTGTTGCGGGCGGTCGCCAGGCCGCCGTTGCGCTCGTGTCTGACCAGCACCGCGCCGGGCAGCTCGCGCTCCGCGCGCGCGAGAATGTCCGGTGTCCCGTCGGTCGAGCAGTCGTCGACGAGAATGAATTCGAAGTCGTCCCGCGCGTTCGCGCGCAGACTCCTCAGGGCGTCGGGGGCGTATTGCTGCACGTTGTAGAACGGCACGATGACGGAGAGCTTGAGCACGCAGGCGACGGTAGGCCGCGGCCCGGCATTCGGTTTTACCTGCGGCTTGATGCGGAGTGAACGGCACGTGGCGAAGGTGTGAAGCGAACGCTTTTCCGGACGTCACACGGTCCGATTCCCCATTCGGCGATGTGCTGTTAACCGTTTGTTGCGTTCGGGTTGGGCGGTTCCTAGAAATGCCTTCCTAGCGTCTTCGGCGTGCCAGCAAGTGCAGCAGACACAGCAAGCGCGGCCCGCGCGACCGACGAGGGGAAAGCCCTCCGCGTGGCCGTCCTCGCGGATTCCGACACCCGGTGGAAATGGGGCGCGCTCACCGCGCGGCGCACCGCCCCCCGGGAATCGGACGTCCGTCTGGACGGCTACCTCCTGCGGGGCCGCGCCACCCCCACCGCCCGCCAGCTCCGGGAGGTCGGCGTCCGCGCCGACGCCCTGAGCGAGGTCACCGCCGTCGAGTTCCTGCGCGCCATGGCGCGCGAGCCGTACGACGTCCTGGTCCTCGCCCTGGTCGGCGGCGGCGTGCAGGCGATGCTGCACGGCCTGAAGCGGGTGTGGGAGGACCGTACGGACCGCCCCGTCGTCGTCACCGGCTACGTCGGCGTCGTCTACGAGAAGCTCGCCGACGGCCTGCTGCTGCGGCACGGCGCCGACCTCGTCCTCGCCAACTCCCGCCAGGACGCCGAGCGTTTCCGCGCCGTGTACGAAGGGGTCGGCGCCGACGCCTCCGCGGTGACCGAGGTGGCGCTGCCGTTCCTGGGCGGCGCCCCCTACACCGGCGGGCACGACCCCTACACGGTCGTCTTCGCCGCCCAGCCCTCCGTCCCGGAGAGCCGCGCGGACCGTACGTACCTGCTGGACCGGCTCGTCCGGCACGCCCGCCGCCACCCCGAGCGCCAGGTGCTGCTGAAGCTGCGCTCCAAGCCCGGCGAACACACCACCCACATCGAGGAACTGCCCTACCAGAAGCTGGCCCAGAAGGCGGACCCGCCGCCCAACTTCCGCCTCGTCTACGGCCACATGGGCGAGGTCCTGGACCGCACCGACCTGCTGGTGACGGTCAGCTCCACGGCCGCCCTGGAGGCCCTGCACCGCCGTATCCCGACCGTCGTCCTCACCGACCTCGGCATCCGCGAGGCGCTCGGCAACCACCACTTCACCGGCTCCGGCTGCCTGGCCTCCTGGGACCAGCTCGACGCCGGGCACCGCCCGGTGCCGGACGAGGAGTGGCTGGCCCGGCAGGGCGTCGCGGCCGACGGCGCCTACGAGACCGCGTTCGACACCGCGCGGGAGCGCATCGCGGGGCTGCTCGGCCGGTCCGGCGGCCTGCCCCCGCTGACCCCGTACTACACCCCCGTCACCGCCCCCGGCTACCTGCCCGGCATCCTCGCCCGACACCACCTCGGCCCCGACGGAACCCCGCTGCCGGGCGCCCCCGCCGCCGACCGGGAGCCCGGCCCGGTCCGGCAGATCGTCCGCCGCGCGGCCCGCGGCGCCTACCGGCACGGCGTGCAGCGCGTGGCGCCCGTCATCCGGCGGATGGGGGAGCTGTGACCGCCCCGACCCCCGACCGAGGAGCAGAACCCATGTCCGATCCGCAACCGGTGCGCCGGGTCCTCGCGGTCATCCCCGCGCGCGGCGGCTCCAAGGGCGTGCCCGCCAAGAACCTCGCCCCCGTGGGCGGCGTCCCGCTGGTGGCCCGCGCCGTGCGCGAGTGCCGCGCCACCCGGCTGGTGACCGACGTCGTCGTCTCCACCGACGACCAGGCCATCGCCGCCGTCGCCCGCCAGGCCGGCGCCGAGGTCGTGCTGCGGCCCGCCGCCATCGCCGGCGACACCGCCACCTCCGAGGCCGCGGTGCTGCACGCCCTGGACGCCCACGAGGCGCTGCACGGCTCGCCCGTCGACGTGGTGCTGCTCGTCCAGTGCACCAGCCCGTTCCTCGTCCGCGAGGACGTCGACGGGGTCGCGGGCGCGGTCGCCGAGGGCGGCGCGGACACGGCCGTCACCGTCGCCCCGTTCCACGGCTTCGTCTGGCGCGACGGCGACGGCGACGGTGCCGGGGACGGCGGTCACGGCGTCAACCACGACAAGGCGTTCCGGCCCCGCCGCCAGGACCGCCCCCAGGACTTCCTGGAGACCGGCGCCGCCTACGCGATGGACGCGGCCGGCTTCCGCGCGCACCGCCACCGCTTCTTCGGCCGCACCGAACTGGTCCGCACCGACCCGGCCCGCGTCCTGGAGATCGACGACCCGCACGACCTGGCCCGCGCCCGCGCGCTCGCCCCCCTCTTCGACGCCCACCGCTCCGACGCGCTGCCGGCCGCCGCCGACGTCGACGCGGTCGTCCTCGACTTCGACGGCACCCAGACCGACGACCGGGTGCTGATCGACGCCGACGGGCGCGAGTTCGTCACCGTGCACCGCGGCGACGGGCTCGGCATCGCCGCCCTGCGCCGCAGCGGCCTGCGCCTGCTGATCCTGTCCACCGAGACCAACCCGGTCGTCGCCGCCCGCGCCCGCAAGCTGGGCATCCCCGTCCTGCACGGCGTCGACCGCAAGGACGTCGCGCTGAAGCAGTGGTGCGAGGAGCAGGGCATCGCCCCCGAGCGGGTGCTCTACGCCGGCAACGACGTCAACGACCTGCCGTGCTTCGCCCTCGTCGGCTGGCCCGTGGCGGTCGCGAGCGCCCATGACATCGTCCGCGGCGCCGCCCGCGCGGTCACCACCGCCCCCGGCGGCGACGGCGCGGTCCGCGAGATCGCCGGCTGGCTCCTCGGCCCCTCGCTCGACGCCCCCGACCCCCGCTTCCCTTCCCCCGAACGCTCCCGCGAGCGCTCTCCCGAACCCCTCACCCAGCCCACCGAGTAAGGACCCCCTGATCATGAGCACCAACTCCCGCCTGCGCACCCTCGGCTCCCGCGAGGCCGGCCCCGGCCGCCCCGTCTACATCACCGGCGAGATCGGCATCAACCACAACGGCGACCTGGAGAACGCCTTCAAGCTCATCGACGTGGCCGCCGAGGCCGGCTGCGACGCCGTCAAGTTCCAGAAGCGCACGCCGGAGATCTGCACCCCGCGCGACCAGTGGGACATCGAGCGCGACACCCCCTGGGGCCGGATGACGTACATCGACTACCGCCACCGCGTGGAGTTCGGCGAGGACGAGTACCGGCAGATCGACGAGTACTGCAAGGAGAAGGGGATCGACTGGTTCGCCTCCCCGTGGGACACCGAGGCCGTCGCCTTCCTGGAGAAGTTCGACGTCCCCGCCCACAAGGTCGCCTCCGCCTCCCTCACCGACGACGAGCTGCTGCGCGCCCTGCGCGCCACCGGCCGCACGATCATCCTCTCCACCGGCATGTCGACGCCGAAGCAGATCCGTCACGCCGTCGAGGTCCTCGGCAGCGACAACATCCTGCTCTGCCACGCCACCTCCACCTACCCGGCCAAGGCCGAGGAGCTGAACCTCCGCGTGATCAACACGCTGGAGAAGGAGTACCCGAACGTCCCGATCGGCTACTCCGGCCACGAGACCGGCCTGCAGACCACCCTCGCCGCCGTCGCCCTCGGCGCCTGCTTCGTCGAGCGCCACATCACCCTCGACCGCGCCATGTGGGGCTCCGACCAGGCCGCCTCCGTCGAGCCGCAGGGCCTCGCGCGCCTGGTCCGCGACATCCGCACCATCGAGGAGGCGCTCGGCGACGGCGTCAAGAAGGTCTACGAGTCCGAGCTCGGCCCGATGAAGAAGCTGCGCCGGGTCCCCGGCGCCGTCGCCGAGGCGGAGATCGCCGCCGCCGCGGGCGAGCCGCTCTCCGTCTGACCCGCCCCACCCTTCCCCCCAACGCCCTACGACGGGACGGTCGTACGCCGATGAGCCCCCGCGCCGGGAATGCCGGCCCCTCCACTCTCGCCTTCGTCGAGAGCCCGGTACAGCTCCTGAACGTGCTGGAGTGGGCGCACCTGCACGCGCCCGGCGCGGGACTCGCCCTGGTGGTGCTCTCGCCCGTCGACCCGATGACCCGGGGCCAGCTGCGCCGCATGGCGGAACTGGCCCGCAAGGAGGGCCACGAGGTCCGCTGGGAGGAGGCCCGCGGCGGCGCCGCGGCCCCCTTCCGGACGGTGGGGGGCCTGACGGGCGCTCTGCGCCACGCCGAGCGGATCGTCCTGGGCGACCCCTTCTCCCGCTACGTGCAGCTCCTGCTGACCCTCACCCGCGCCCGCGACCTGGTCGTCGTCGACGACGGCACCGCCACCATGGAGTTCGTCACCCAGCTGGCGCGCGGCGAACGCCTGGTGCGCTGGCACCGCAAGGGCGGCCGCCCCGGCCCGCGCGACCTGCTCTTCGCCCCGGTGTCCTCCGCCGCCCGCCGCCGGCTGGCCCCGTCCCGGGGCCGCCGGGTGGAGGTCTTCTCCGCCATGCCGATCGAGCAGGCCCCCGACGGCGTGACGGTCACCCCCAACGCCTTCGCCTGGACCCGCGCCCGCTTCGGCCCGCCCCGCCTCACCAAGGGCGCCGACATGGTCGGCACCTCGCTGGTGGAGACCGGCGTCGTCGACGGCGACCGGTACGTGGCCGCCGTACGGCAGCTGGCGAAGACCCACGGGGCGGCCCGCTACTTCGCCCACCGCCGCGAGAGCGCCGAGAAACTCCACCGGCTGGCCGTGGAGACCGGCCTGCAGATCGTCCGCCCCGACCTCCCCCTGGAACTCATCGCCCGCCGCGGCCCCGTCGGCCGCACCGTCCTCAGCTTCCCCTCCACGGTCGTCCACACCCTGCCCCTGGCCCTGGCCGGTACGGAGGTGAAGGTCGCCGTCTGCGACATCGACCCGGCGTGGCTCACCCGGCACGCCTCCCCGCGCGCGCAGGGCTTCCTGTCCGGGGTGACGGGCTCGGCACGGGACGTGCACCGCCTGGCGGCGGTGGCGATCACCGGATAGCCCCCCGTGCCCGGATAGTCCCCCCGCGCGCACGGGTAGTCCTCACCAGCAGGCGGACTCCCTCCGGGAGAGTGGATAGTCCCCCCGCGCGCACGGATAGTCACCTGCCCGGGTGGCCCGCGTCCCGAGCGGCCCCCGTGCTTGGGCGGCCCGCGCCCGGGCGGCCTGAGTCCTGGCGCCCGCATCCTGGTGGCCCGCGCCCGGGCGGCCTGAGTCCTGGCGCCCGCATCCCGGTGGCCCGCGCCCCGGTGGCCCACGCCCGGCGGCCCGTCCCCGCGGCGCCCGTGCCCCGCAACCCCGGCCCCTCGTCCCTCGTTGTTCCCTGCACACCTCGACCCGACCACAGCCTCGGGGGGCCGCATGGAACACGAACCCGCCACCACGGATCTCACCAAGGGCCTCCCCGGGCCCAGACCGCCCGTGTCCCCGGCCGGCGCGGAGCCGCCGGTCCGGTGGAACACCCCCACCCGGCACCTGTGCGCGGGCGCCTGGGTCGACGAGCCGTTCGCCCGCGCCGTCGTCCGGGAACTGGAACAGGAGCGGCACCGCGCCTGGGCCCCCTCGTACGGCGTCGACCGGCGGCTGCTGCTCCACCACGCCCGGCGCGCCCTGGAGGCCGTCCACCGCCGCGACATGGTGGTGTCCGCGGCCTGGCTGGCCGCCGCGCTCGTCGTACCGGCCGCCGCCGTCACCCGCGTCGTGATCTCCAAGTTCTCCGCGGGGGTGCGCGGCGGCGTCCGGCGGCTGCCCGGCATGCACAGCCTGCGCAGGGAGAAGGACGGCTCGCTGCGGGTCGACACCCCGATGTCTGGCCTCGCCGCCTCCGGCCTGTCCACCGCCGTGAGCACCACGTTGTGCGCGTACGCCCAGACCGCGCTGTCCCCCTGGGGCCCGTCCACCTTCCTGCCGGCGCTGCTGTGCACCGCCGTGCTGCTGGCGGGCGTGCCGTGGTGGGCGGCCTGGCGGCAGCAGCAGGAGGTCTGGCGCACCGCCTCCCGCGAGCTGGTGCCCGGCGCGCCGGCACCCGCCCCGCCCCCGGACACCGGGGCCGTCCCCGCGGGCGAGGGCAACCTCGTCATCCACAGTGGCTACCGGCCCTTCACCGGCTCCGGGACCGAGCTCACCTCCTGGTCGCTCGACCTGCGGCTGCGGCCCGCCCCCGGCGCCGCGCCGGCCACCCCCCTCACCACGGACGCCCTCGTCGACGCCCTCCGCGACGGCCTCGGCGCCCTCGGACGCGTCTCGGGCGGCGTCACCGGCCTCTCCGTCGAGGAACGGGTGTACGTCGACGGCTCCGAACTGGACGGGCCGGAACCCTTCTCCCGCACCCTCTTCTGGCCGGCCGGCGACCACGCCCGCCTGACCGCCCGGCCGGCCGACCGCGTACCGGACGAGACCGTGCGGCAGGCCCGGGGGCTCGTCGACGGCCCCGTGCGGCACTGCCTGTGCGTCCAGGTCAGCGGCTGGGACGCCGACATCGTGCTCACCGTCCACATCCAGGCCGCCGTGGTCCTGGGCACGCTGCACCTCAACAGCACCGCCTCGGTCCTCACCCCGGTGCGGGACGCCTACCAGGAGGTGGACCGCCTCACCGAACGCCACCACGGCGAGCACACCGCACGGGTCGCCGCCGCCGCGCTCTCCGCGATGCACGACAGCCTCGGCGGCCCGATCGCCCGCCCGCTGCGCCACCTCCTCTCCGGCATGGCGCAGGAGCGCCGGGAGGAACACCTCCAGGACGTCATCGCCCACGACCGGAGGTTCGACTTCGGCGCACGCACCGGCCTGCGGGAACGCGCCGGCTCCGACACGTACACGAACTACTTCCAGCGCGTCGACGTCCAGCGCGCCGCCCGCCGCATCGAGCTGCGGCTCCTCGCCGACCTCGGCAAGCTGCTGGAAGACCACGGCCTGGACACCTCCGAGCTGGAGGAGCGCCGCAACGTCATCCTCAACAACGGCGTCATCATGACGGGCGGCGCCATGCACGGCGCCATCGCCGCCGGCCCGGGCGCCCAGGCCGTCGCCGGCCTCGGCGGCCAGACCGTCACCGGCCCCCGGGCCCGCCCGGACGCCACACCCGCCGGCTCGTCCTGACCCGTCCCGGCCCCCGTCCCCGCCGTACCACGGCCTCCCCCCTCCTGACCACACCCCACACTCCACAGCCCACACCCCAGAGGAGTCCCACCATGAGCGAGCCCGGCGGCGTCAACCACGGCATCGTCATCGGCGGCAACGCCCACGTCTCCGGCTCCGCCCTGGCCGCCGGCGCGGGCGCCCGCGCGGTCCACGAGGGCCGGGCCGCGCAGGACGTACACGCCCTGGCCGCGCAGCTGCGCGCCCTCCTCGCCGAGGCGAGCGCGGGCGATGCCGTCACCCCGGCCCAGCGGCGGACCGCCGAGGAGGCCCTCACCGCGATCGAGGGCGAACTGGCGGCCGGCCTCCCCGCCACCGGCCGTCCGGCCCTCACCGACCGGATGCGCGAACTCGCCCTGTGCCTGGCCGGCACCGGGGCGCTCGCCCAGGCCGCCGACCAGCTCGTCACCGCCGTCCGCGCCCTCCTGGGCTGACGGGCACGGGCGGCACGCGGAACCACGGACGGCCCGGCGGACCCCGCCGGGCCGTCCGTCTGGTGAACGCGGACGCGTGGGCCGGGCGGGGCGTGGTATCCGTGAGAGAGACGGGTGGCCGGGGAGCGGTGCGCCGACACCGCTTCCCGTGGATTCCGGTGATCCACTCGACCGGCGAAAACCGGCGAGCCTACCCAGGAAATTCGACAGATATGCGTGGGGCGGCCAGATTTTCTTCCCCTGACGGGCTGAATTTTTGTTGATCGCGGGTCAACCGGCCGCCTGGGCGTCCTACCCTTCAGAGGGTGAAGCAACTGATGTCCCCAGAGTCCGAGGTCGACCTTCCCGGAGAAGCCCTGCTTCCCGGCGCGCTGCCCGAGGCACTGCGCGCCGAACTCGTCGCCTTCCGCCGCGACCTGCACATGCACCCCGAGCTGGGCAACCAGGAATTCCGCACCACCGCAGCGATCAAGGAACGGCTGGAGAAAGCGGGCCTCGCGCCCCGCGTCCTGCCTGCCGGAACCGGGCTCATCTGCGACATCGGCATCGGGGGAGGGGCGCAGCCCGATGGCCCCGGCGGCCCCGCCGGTTCCGCCATACTCGCCCTGCGGGCCGACATCGACGCCCTCCCCATCCCCGACACCAAGAGCGAGTGCCCGTACCGCTCGACCGTGCCGGACCGGGCGCACGCCTGCGGGCACGACGTGCACACCACCGTCGTCCTCGGAGCCGGCCTGGTCCTCGCCGAGCTGCACCGGCAGGGCCTGCTGCCCCGGCCCGTGCGGCTGATCTTCCAGCCCGCGGAGGAGGTGCTGCCCGGCGGCGCGGCGGAAGCCATCGAGGCCGGGGCGCTCGACGGGGTCCACCGGATCCTCGCCGTGCACTGCGACCCCCGGGTGGACGCCGGGCGGATCGGGCTGCGGGAGGGCCCCATCACCTCCGCCTGCGACCGGCTGGAGATCGCGCTGGACGGCCCCGGCGGCCACACCGCGCGCCCCCACCTCACCACCGACCTGGTCACCGCCGTCGCCCGGGTCGTCACCGACGTGCCCGCGCTGGTCGCCCGGCGCGTCGACAGCCGCAGCGGGCTCGCCGTCACCTGGGGCCGGATCGAGTCCGGGCACGCCCCGAACGTCATCCCGCAACACGCCGAACTGGCCGGGACCGTCCGGTGCCTCGACCTCGACGCCTGGCGGCAGGCGCCCGACGTCGTGGTCGCGGCGATCGACGAGATCGCCAACCTGCACCGCGCCAAGTCCGAGATCACCTACGTCCGCGGTGTCCCGCCGGTGGTCAACCACCCGGTCGCCACCGAGCTGCTGCGCCAGGCCATGACCGCGCGGCGCGGCGCGGACGCGATCGAGGGCACCGAGCAGAGCCTGGGCGGCGAGGACTTCTCCTGGTACCTGGAGCGCGTGCCCGGCGCCATGGCCCGGCTCGGCGTCCGCCCGCCCGGCGAGCGCACCATCCGCGACCTGCACCAGGGCGACTTCGACGTGGACGAGCACGCCATCACCGTCGGCGTGGAGCTCTTCACCGCCGCCGCGCTCCTCGACGCCCTGGGCTGAGCCGCCGTCGTCCCGCTCCGGCCCTGACCCGACCGGAGCGGGACGGTCCCCTTTTTCCGCCCTCTCTCGTCCTCTCCCGTCCCCTTCGTTCCGGTGGTTCACCACGGCGTAACAGGCCACCGGCACGAATGGATAACGGCCCCGCGAAACCCCGTTCCCGAGGGTTTCTACGCGCGTTAATGTGCGCCGGACCGAGCACCCGCTGCGGGTTTCGGAGAATGGGGAACTTCGGATGCGCCGGATATCGAGACTGACTCGCGCCGTGGTGGGGGTCGCCTCGCTCGCCCTCGCCGTCACGGCCTGCGGCGGTACCAGCAACGAGAGCGACAACGCCGGTGACGGCGGCACGAAGGGCGACAAGGGCCTCGCCATCGCCTACGACATCGGCGGCCGGGGCGACCAGTCCTTCAACGACGCCGCCTACGCGGGCCTGGAGAGGGCGAAGAAGGAGTTCGGCTACACCACCGCCGACGTCGAGCCCACCGAGGGCGAGACGGACGCCGACAAGGAGCAGCGCCTGGCCTCACTGGCGCGCCAGGGGTACAACCCGGTCATCGGCGTCGGATTCGCCTACGGCCCGGCGATGGAGACCGTGGCCGCCAAGTACCCGGACACCACCTTCGGCATCGTCGACTCCGTGGTCGAGGGCGAGAACGTCGCCTCCCTCGTCTTCGCCGAGGAACAGGCCTCCTACCTCGCCGGGGTCGCCGCCGCGAAGGCCAGCAAGACCAAGGTCGTCGGCTTCGTGGGCGGCGTGGACGTGCCGCTGATCCACAAGTTCGAGGCGGGCTTCGAGCAGGGCGTGAAGGAGACCGACCCCAAGGTCGAGGTCCTCTCGCAGTACCTGACGCAGACGGCGGAGGAGGGCGGCTTCTCCAGCCCCGACAAGGGCAGGGCCGCCGCCGAGGGCCAGATCGAGAAGAAGGCGGACGTCGTCTACCACGCCGCCGGCCTGTCCGGCCAGGGCGTGATCGAGGCCGCCGCCAAGGCCGGGGTCTGGGCGATCGGCGTCGACTCCGACCAGTACAAGCAGGAAGCCCTCGCCCCGTACAAGGACCGGATCCTGACCTCGGCGACGAAGGACGTCGGCGGCTCGGTGTACGCCCTGGCCAAGTCCGTGAAGGACGGCAAGCCGCTGACCGGCACCCGGACCTTCGACCTGAAGGTCGACGGCGTCGGCCTGACCGAGAGCAACCCGCAGTTCGCCGGGATCCCGGGCCTGAAGGACGCGGTCGCCAAGGCGAAGGCGGCCATCATCGACGGCTCCATCAAGGTCAGGAGCCAGTGAACCGAGGCCGGGGGCCGGGGAACCGGGTCGGGAACCGATGAACCGGGCGCCTGCCTGAGCCGCCCGGTCCGGCAGCGGGCCGGGCCCCGGCTCCGCGGGCGGCCTCGGGCTGCGGCCATGTCGCCGATCCATGGCGGCGTGGCCGTCGCCGACGCGCCCGCGCCGGCTGCTGGCAGCGCCCGTCGGCCCGGCCGGGGCGCCACCGAACGGGCGAACTCTGGCGAACGTGTACGAAACGCCGGCACATCCCCGGTGCATCCCACGGGAGCCGCCCGTGCCGTCGGCCCCGCCCCAAGTCGCCCAGCGTCACCCAGTGCCACGCCCCCGGTGCCGTCGGCGAGGCACGGGCCGCCGGGCGCGAGGTGTTGGCCACGGGCGGATAACAAGGTGGACAGAAGGGGTTTTCAGGCAGGTCTACGCGCGTTAATCTGCGGCGAAGTCAGCGCCGAAGCCGAACCGTCCGGCGCTAGCACGACAGGAGCACCAGACATGCGCCGGATTTCCCGGATCACGGTCGCGGGCGCAGCGACCGCCTCCCTGGCCCTCGCCCTCGCCGCCTGCGGCGGCACCTCGACCTCCGGGTCGTCGGAGTCGAAGGGCGACAAGGGTCTCGCCATCGCCTACGACGTCGGCGGCAAGGGTGACCAGTCCTTCAACGACGCCGCCTACGCGGGCCTGGAGCAGGCGAAGAAGGAGTTCGGCTACACCACCGCCGACATCGAGCCCACCGAGGGCGAGACGGACGCCGACAAGCAGCAGCGCCTGGAGTCCCTGGCCAAGCAGGGCTACAACCCGGTCGTCGGTGTCGGCTACGCCTACGCCACCGCCATGAAGGCCGCCGCGGAGAAGTACCCGAAGACGACCTTCGGCATCGTGGACGACTCCACCGTCGAAGCCAAGAACGTGGCCGACCTGGTCTTCTCCGAGGAGGAGGCCTCGTACCTGGCCGGTGTCGCCGCCGCCAAGTCCACCAAGACCAAGGTCGTCGGCTTCGTGGGCGGCGTGGACGTGCCGCTGATCCACAAGTTCCAGGCCGGCTTCGAGCAGGGCGTGAAGGACACCGACCCCAAGGTCAAGGTCCTCTCCCAGTACCTGACGCAGACGGCGGAGGAGGGCGGCTTCTCCAGCCCCGACAAGGGCAAGACCGCCGCCGAGGGCCAGATCGAGAAGAAGGCCGACGTGGTCTACGCGGCCGCCGGCCTGTCCGGCCAGGGCGTGATCGAGGCCGCCGCCGCCAACAAGGTGTGGGCGATCGGCGTCGACTCCGACCAGTACAAGCAGGAAGCCCTCGCCAAGTACAAGGACTCCATCCTCACCTCGGCGATGAAGGACGTCGCGAAGGCGGTCTACAGCCTCGCGAAGTCCGTGAAGGACGGCAAGCCGCAGACCGGTATCGTCAGGGGCGATCTGAAGAGCGGCGAGGTGAGCCTGTCGAACTCCAACCCGAAGTTCGCGCAGAACGCCGAGCTCCAGGAAGCCATCAAGACGGCCAAGGAGAAGATCGTCAGCGGCGAGATCAAGGTCAAGAGCAGCTGACGCTGCACCACTTCGCATCAGCGTGCAGCCGCCGGGTCGCGTGAGCGCAGCGGGGTACGGGGAGGCAGTCTCCCCGTACCCCGTTGCCCGGTGCGCCACCCGTTTCGATGCCGTAGGGGCGCTACGCGCGTAGACGACCCCCGTCCCCAGGAGAGTGCGCCATCAACGCGTCCAGCAGCCCTCCGGCCGGCGCGGCGGTCAACGGTCAGGTGACCGCCGTCGAGCTCGCCGGGATCACGAAGCGTTTCCCCGGTGTCGTGGCCAACCACGACATCCACCTCACCGTCCGCAAGGGCACCGTCCACGCCCTCGTCGGCGAGAACGGCGCCGGCAAGTCGACGCTGATGAAGATCCTCTACGGCATGCAGAAGCCGGACGAGGGCACCATCGCGATCGACGGCGAGCAGGTCTCCTTCTCGTCGCCGGCCGACGCCATCGCCCGCGGCATCGGCATGGTCCACCAGCACTTCATGCTCGCCGACAACCTCACGGTCCTGGAGAACGTGGTGCTGGGCAGCGAGAAGCTGTACGGCATCGGTTCCAAGGCCCGCCGCAAGATCACGGAGATCTCCGACCGCTACGGCCTCGGCGTCCGTCCCGACGCCGTGGTCGAGGAGCTCGGCGTCGCCGCCCGCCAGCGCGTGGAGATCCTCAAGGTCCTCTACCGCGGCGCCCGCACGCTGATCCTGGACGAGCCCACCGCCGTCCTCGTGCCGCAGGAGGTGGACGCCCTCTTCGACAACCTGCGCGAGCTGAAGGCGGAGGGCCTGTCCGTCATCTTCATCTCCCACAAGCTGGGCGAGGTCCTCTCCGTCGCCGACGACATCACCGTCATCCGCCGCGGGACGACCGTCGGCACGGCCGTCCCGTCCGAGACGACGCCGCGTCAGCTCGCCGAGATGATGGTCGGCAGCGAGCTGCCGACGCCTGAGACCGCCGAGTCCACGGTCACCGACCGCCCGGTCCTCACCGTCGAGAAGCTGCGCCTGACCGCCCCCGGCGGCAAGGCCCTGCTCGACGACGTCACCTTCACCATCCACGCCGGCGAGGTCCTGGGCATCGCGGGCGTCGAGGGCAACGGCCAGACCGAGCTGGTCGACGCGCTGATCGGCCTGCGCCACGCCGACTCCGGCACGATCCGCCTCGGCGACGAGGAGATCACCGCCTGGCCGACGCGCAAGCGCCGCGAGCAGGGCGTCGGCTACATCCCCGAGGACCGCCACCGCCACGGCCTGCTCCTGGAGGCCCCCCTCTGGGAGAACCGCATCCTCGGCCACGTCACCGAGAAGCCCAACGCCAAGGGCGTCTGGCTGGACCCGAAGGCGGCCCAGGAGGACACCCGCCGGATCGTGACGCAGTACGACGTCCGCACCCCCGGCATCGACGTCACCGCCGCCTCCCTGTCCGGCGGCAACCAGCAGAAGCTGATCGTCGGCCGCGAGATGAGCCACAAGCCGCGCTTCCTCATCGCCGCCCACCCCACCCGCGGGGTGGACGTCGGCGCGCAGGCCGCGATCTGGGACCACATCCGCGAGGCGCGCCGCGAGGGCCTGGCCGTGCTGCTGATCTCCGCCGACCTGGACGAGCTGATCGGCCTGTCCGACACCCTCCGCGTGATCTACGACGGCCGCCTGGTCGCGGACGCCGACCCGGCCACCATCACCCCCGAGGAGCTCGGCTCGGCGATGACCGGTGCCGCGTCCGGCCACCTCGAACACGAAGAGACCCCGGCCGACGGCGGCCGGGGTGCGGAAGACGAGGCCCGTTGATGAAGAAGTTCGACAAGGAGCGCGTGCTCCTCGCGGTGGCCGGGCCGGTCATCGCGCTCGCCGTGGCCTTCGTGCTGAGCGCGATCGTGCTGATCGCCTCCGGCAAGAACCCCGTCGAGCCGTTCGCCCTCATGTTCGAGCAGGCCGGGTTCTCCGACATCCAGGTCCTGATCGTCAACCAGGCGTCGATGTACTACATCGCCGCCCTGGCGGTCGCCATCGGCTTCCGGATGAACCTGTTCAACATCGGCGTCGACGGCCAGTACCAGCTCGCCGCGATGATCGCCGCGATCGTCGGCGCCCACGCGAACCTGCCGGCGTTCCTCCAGATCCCGCTGCTGCTGCTGACCGCCGCCCTCACCGGCGCGTTCTGGTCCGGCATCGCCGGTGTCCTCAAGGTCACCCGCGGCGTCAGCGAGGTCGTCGCGACGATCATGCTCAACGCGATCGCCACCTCCGTCATCAGCTACCTGTGGCTGCCGGACGTCTTCGGCGTCAAGATCGGCAACAACAACACTACTGGCGAGATGCACGACTCCGGCTGGATCCCCGGCATCGACCTGGGCGCCGCCGGCGAGATCTACGGCCTGGTGGTCCTCGCCGCTCTGCTCGGCATCGGCTACTGGGTCGTCCTCAACCGCACCCGCTTCGGCTTCGACCTGCGCGCCTCCGGCGCCTCGGAGTCCGCCGCGGCGGCCAGCGGCGTCGACCCCAAGCGCATGGTGCTCACCGCCATGCTCATCTCCGGCGCCATCGCCGGTCTCGCGGGCCTGCCGATCCTGCTCGGCGACACCCACACCTACAGCCTCAACTTCCCCACCGGCATCGGCTTCCTCAGCATCGGCATCGCCCTGCTGGGCCGCAACAGCCCGGTCGGCATCGCCTTCGCCGCCCTGCTGTGGGCCTGGCTCGACAAGGCCAGCCCCGAGCTGGACTACCACGGCTACGACAAGGAGATCGCGGTCATCATGCAGGGCCTGATCGTCCTGGCCGTCGTCGTCTCCTACGAGGCCGTCCGCGAGTGGGGCCTGCGCCGCCAGCAACGCCGCGTCGGCGCCGAACTGGCCGCCGGCCACGTCCTGGGCGCCGGCACCGACACCACGAAGGAGGTGGCTGGCCGATGACCACCCCGCAGACCACGGCGACCGACGTCAACCAGCCCACGCTGCAGCCCGCGGCGCCCACCGGCCGCCGCCTGTCGCTGCCCGTCCTGCTGCTGCTCATCGCCGGGGCCCTGGCGCTGACCTCGCTCGTCCGCCTGATCACCGGCGCCGACGGCATCACCAACGTCAGCCAGATGTCCACCGCGCTCCAGCTCGCCGTCCCGATCGGCCTGGCGGGCCTCGGCGGCCTGTGGGCCGAGCGCGCGGGCGTCGTCAACATCGGCCTCGAGGGCATGATGATCCTCGGCACCTGGTTCGGCGCCTGGGCCGGCTTCCAGTGGGGCCCGTGGACCGGCGTCCTCGTCGGCATCGTCGGCGGCGCGCTCGGCGGCCTGCTGCACGCGATCGTCACCGTCACCTTCAACGTCAACCACATCGTCTCCGGTGTGGCCATCAACATCCTCGCCCTGGGCGCCACCCGCTACCTCGCCCCCCTCGCCTTCGAGGGCGAGCCCGGCGGCTCCGCCAAGCAGTCCCCGGCGGTGGACTCCCTCGGCCACTTCACCGTGCCCGGACTGTCCGACGCGCTCGGCGACCTCAACGACAAGGGCTGGTTCCTCGTCTCGGACGTCGCCGGCCTGCTCGGCGGCCTGGTCACCAACGTGTCCTGGCTGACCCTGATCGCCGTCGCGCTCATCCCCGCCACCTGGTGGATCCTGTGGCGCACCCCGTTCGGGCTGCGGCTGCGCTCCTGCGGCGAGAACCCGGTCGCCGCCGAGTCCCTCGGCGTCAACGTCTACACGTACAAGTACCTCGCCGTGATCATCTCCGGCGGCCTGGCCGGACTCGGCGGCGTCTTCCTCTCCCTGGTCGCCAACCCCTTCTACCTGGAGGGCCAGACCAGCGGACGCGGCTACATCGGCCTCGCGGCGATGATCTTCGGCAACTGGATGCCGGGCGGCCTCGCCATCGGCGCCGGCCTGTTCGGCTACACCGACAGCCTCAACCTGCGCGGCGGCTCCGCCAACGTCCACGCGCTGCTGCTGCTCGGCGCGCTGCTGCTGCTCGTGGGCGCCATCTGGCTGGCGGTCCGCAAGCAGTACGTCAAGGCCGCGGTCGCCTTCGTCGTCGGCGCCCTGGTCTTCGCCTGGTACGCGGGCACCGACGAGGTCCCCAACCAGGTCGTCTCCGCCACGCCGTACGTCGTCACGCTCGTCGTCCTCGCCCTGTCCGCGCAGCGCCTGCGCATGCCCAAGGCGGACGGCCTGCCCTACCGGAAGGGGCAGGGCAAGTGACCGGCGCCGACTGGGAGGCGCTGCGCCGGGCCGCCCGGGACGCCATGTCCCGGGCGTACGCCCCCTACTCCGGGTACGCCGTCGGCGCCGCCGCCCTGACCGACGACGGCCGCACGGTGACGGGCTGCAACGTCGAGAACGCCAGCTACGGCATCGGCCTGTGCGCCGAGTGCGGCCTGGTCTCCCAGCTCCAGCTCACCGGCGGCGGCCGGCTGACCCACTTCGTCTGCGTGGACGGCCACGGCGAGGTCCTCGTCCCCTGCGGGCGCTGCCGCCAGCTGCTGTACGAGTTCGGCGGCCCGGAGATGCTGCTGGAGACCCCGGCGGGCATCCTGACCCTGTCCGAGATGCTCCCGCAGGCCTTCGGCCCGGACCACCTCACCCGGTGACCCCCGCACGGCCCCTCCGAGCCGACAGCCGCTCGGAGGGGCCGCGCGTTTCCCCTCCCGCTCCCCCCTTCGCACTCCCGGAAGGAACGTCAGCCATGGCCATGGACGCCATCTCCGTCATCCGCACCAAGCGGGACCGCGGCGAGCTCAGCGACGCGCAGATCGACTGGGTCGTCGACGCGTACACCCGCGGGGAGGTCGCCGACGAGCAGATGTCCGCCCTCGCGATGGCCATCCTCCTCAACGGCATGAACCGCCGCGAGATCGCCCGCTGGACCGCGGCGATGATCGCCTCCGGCGAGCGCATGGACTTCTCCTCCCTGTCCCGCCCGACCGCCGACAAGCACTCCACGGGCGGCGTCGGCGACAAGATCACCCTCCCACTGGCCCCGCTCGTCGCGGCCTGCGGCGCCGCCGTCCCGCAGCTGTCGGGCCGGGGCCTGGGCCACACCGGCGGCACCCTGGACAAGCTGGAGTCGGTCCCCGGCTGGCGGGCCCTGCTCTCCAACGAGGAGATGCTGTCCGTCCTGGACGGCGTCGGCGCGGTGATCTGCGCGGCGGGCGACGGCCTCGCCCCCGCCGACAAGAAGCTCTACGCCCTGCGCGACGTCACCGGCACGGTCGAGGCGATCCCGCTGATCGCCTCCTCGATCATGTCCAAGAAGATCGCCGAGGGCACCGGCTCGCTGGTGCTCGACGTGAAGGTGGGCAGCGGCGCCTTCATGAAGACGATCGAGGACGCCCGGGAGCTCGCCTCCACGATGGTCGGCCTCGGCACCGACCACGGCGTGCGGACGGTCGCCCTCCTCACCGACATGTCCACCCCGCTGGGCCTGACGGCGGGCAACGCCCTGGAGGTCCGCGAGTCGGTCGAGGTCCTGGCCGGCGGCGGCCCGGCGGACGTCGTCGAACTGACCCTCGCCCTGGCCCGCGAGATGCTCGACGCGGCCGGCATCAAGGACGCCGACCCGGCGAAGGCCCTCGCCGACGGCTCCGCCATGGACGTCTGGCGCCGCATGATCGCGGCCCAGGGCGGCGACCCGGACGCCCCCCTGCCCACGTCGAGGGAGCAGCACGTCGTCAAGGCCACCGCCTCCGGCGTCCTCACCCGCCTGGACGCCTACGACATCGGCGTCGCCGCCTGGCGCCTGGGCGCGGGCCGCGCCCGCAAGGAGGACCCGGTGCAGGCCGCCGCGGGTGTGGAGCTGCACGCCAAGCCCGGCGACCGGGTGACGGAGGGCCAGCCCCTGCTCACCCTCCACACGGACACCCCGGAGCGCTTCGCCTACGCCCTGGCGGCGGTGGAGGGCGCGTACGACATCGCCCCCGCCGGCACGCCCTTCACCGCCTCGCCGGTGGTGCTGGAACGTATCGCCTGACCTGCGCTTTCCCTCTTCGGGTGAACGGGACCGGTGGACCTGCGCCGGTCCCGTTCGGCATGCTGGGATCGGTGACGCACCGATAGGAGATCGCCATGAGCGCACTCACCGTCAGCCACGACCCCGAGCAGGGCTGGGACGACCTGGTCCGGTTCTGGGAGGAGATGGAATGGCCTGAGGGCAGCAAGGTGGAGATCATCGAGGGGATCATCACCGTGTCACCTGCTCCCGCGTCCCGCCACAACGTGATCGCGGCCCGCATCCAGCGTCGCCTGTACTCCGTGATCCCCGAGCACTTGGAGATCTTCCAGACCCAGGCCATCGCCGTGCCCACGCGGCTGGGCATGCTCGTCCCGGACCTGCTGGTCGCGCCTGTGGAGGAATGCGCGGAGGCGGATTCCCACATCCCCGCCGCCCTCGCCGAACTCGTGGTCGAGATCACCTCCAAGTCGAACGCCCGCCACGACCGCGTCAGCAAGCCCGCCGCCTACGCGACGGCCGGCATCCCGCTCTACCTCCTGGTCGACCGCTGGGCTCCCGGAGGTCCGACCGTGACCCTCTACGGGGAACCGAAGGGCGATGTGTACCGGGTGCTGAGCGCGGCCAAGTTCGGTGACCCGGTCAAGCTTCCGGAACCGTTCGGCCTCACCCTCGACACCGGCGAGTTCCCCGTCGACTGACCCGCCGTCACCCCAGCATCGCCGCCACCCCCACCAGCACCGGCACCGCCACCACCGTCGACACCAGCACCGCGTCCCGGGCGAGCCGCTCGCCCACCCGGTACGCCGACGCGTACGTGAACATGTTCTGCGCGGTCGGCAGCGCCGACGTCACCACCACGTCCAGCAGCTGCGCGCCCCGCAGCCCGAACACCCCCGCCGCCAGCGCCCAGGCCACCGCTGGCTGCCCCACCGACTTCAGTACGACCGCGAGCAGCACCGGCTCCCGGTCCGCGCCCCGCAGGGGCATCGCGCTGCCGCACAGGGAGATCCCGAAGGCCAGCAGGACCGCCGGGACGGACATGTCGCCGATCAGTTCCAGCGGGTCCATCACCGGGCTCGGTACGCGCAGCCCGCTCGCCGCGACCGCCACCCCGGCCAGCGCCCCGGCCGCTATCGGGTTGCGCACAGGGGTGAGCAGCCGCCGCCACAGCGGGCCCCCCTTCCCGCCCCCGCCCGCCAGGTCCAGCACCGTCAGCGCGACCGGCGCGAGGGCGACGAGCTGGAACAGCAGCACCGGCGCCACCAGCGAGGCGTCCCCCAGGACGTACACGGCGATCGGGATGCCGAGGTTGCCCGCGTTGACGTAACCGGAGCACAGCGCGCCGATCGTGGTCCGGCCCACGCCCCAGCGGCGTACGGCGCCGACGGCGATGAACACCCCCATCACCGCGGCCGTGCTCAGCGCCGTCACCAGCAGCCGGGCGGAGAACACCACCGACAGGTCCGCCCGCGCCAGCGTGGTGAACAGCAGCGCCGGAGAGGCCACGTGGAAGGCGAGCCGGGTCAGCACCTCGCTCCCCTGCTCGCCGAGACGGCCGCCCCGGCCCAGGACATAGCCGACGCCGATGACGACGGCGATGACCGCGAACCCCGTCAGCACCCCCTGCACGGCGCCTCCCCGGCTCGGAGGGGGGTGTCGGGCAGCGTGGCCGGAGCGGGTATGTGGTGCATGCAGGCAATTCTCCGGGTGCGCCGCCTCGCAGGTCGATGCGGTCTTCACCGGGGCACCGCCCGCGGGGCCCGTCCCACACCGATGAGTTCCGCGACCGCCCCGGGTCTACCGCACGTGGATGCCGTGACACCCGCCGTACTCGTGCTGCCGGGCCCCGCCTCCCCGCGGGAGCTGCCCCGGCTCTGTGACGAGGTGCGCACGCTGCTTCGGACCACCGGAGCCGGCGTCGTCGTCTGTGACGTCGGCGGGCTGGGCCCGCTGGGGCTGGCCGCCGTCGACCTGCTGGCCCGCCTGGAGCTCACCGCCAGGCGGGCCGGAGGCCGGATACGGCTGCGCGACGCCGACCCGGCCCTACGCGCCCTGCTCGACCTGGTCGGTCTCCGCTTCGAGTCGGAGGGGCAGCTCGAACAGCGGGAACCACCGCGGGGTGTCGAGGAAGCAGTGGAAACCGGTGATCCGGCCGTCTGAGATCTCCAGCACCTGGATCGCCCACGGCGTGAAGCCGCCCGCCTCCGGGTCCGGCTTGTAGTGCGCGAACGCCGGCAGCCCGTTGGCCCGCACCGGCACCAGCCGCGAGCCCGCGCAGGAGGCGCCGATGGTCGTCATGAAGCCGGTGATGTCCGCCGGGCCGGCCAGCCACAGGTCGAACGGCGGCATCGTCATGACGGCGTCCTCGTGCAGCAGGGCCGTCAGGGCCGCCATGTCGTACCCCTCGAACGCGGCGACGTAGCGCTCCAGGAGCTTCTGCTGCTCCTCGTCCAGCGGGTCGGACACCGCCGCGCCGTCCCCCTTGTCCCCCCGCTCGGCCAGCGTCGCCCGCGCCCGCTGCAGGGCGCTGTTGACGGAGGCGACCGAGGTGCCCAGCAGCTCGGCGACCTCGCTCGCCTTCCAGGCCAGCACCTCGCGCAGGATCAGCACCGCCCGCTGCTTGGGCGGCAGCTGCTGGAGCGCGGCCATGAAGGCGAGCCGCACCGACTCCTTGGCGACCGCCGCCTCCGCCGGGTCCTCCACCGTCGGCAGCACGCGGGCGTCCGGCACCGGCTCCAGCCACGTGTGGTCCGGGCGGGGCGACAGGGCGGCCTGGGCCAGCGGCGTCGACTCCGTCAGGTCCATGGGCCGGGCGCGCTTGTTGCCCGCGGTCAGCATGTCCAGGCAGACGTTGGTCGCGATGCGGTAGAGCCAGGAGCGCAGGCTGGAGCGGCCCTCGAACGTGGCGTAGCCGCGCCAGGCGCGGACCAGGGTGTCCTGCACCGCGTCCTCCGCCTCGAAGGAGGAGCCGAGCATCCGGTAGCAGTAGCCGGTCAGCTCGACCCGGTGCTTCTCCAGCGCGGAGTCCAGCTCCGCGGTCGTCACCGTGCCGTTGGTCATCGTCCACCCACCCCTGCGGGGCCGTCCCGTCGGTGCGCGTCTTCGCGCCTCGCACTCCGGAAGCTACCGCAGGGGACCGACAATGGCCTGCGGACTGGGAAAAGAGCAGTTCACAGGGGTGGATGGACCGGCTGTCAGGCCGTCACCGCGTACCGTTCCCGCCGCGCCGCCCGCGATCCGAGCAGCGTGATCGCCACGACGCCCAGCACCGCCAGCAGCCCGACGCCGACCGTTCCGGCCCAGCCCTGGGCGTGGAAGGCCACCGCGCCGACCGTGCTGCCCGCGCTGGAGCCGACGTAGTACGCGGACTGGTACAGCGCCGACGCCTGGGCGCGGCCGTGCGTGGCCGTCTTGCCGACCGCCGACGAGGCCACCGCGTGCCCCGCGAAGAAGCCCGCCGTGATCAGCACCAGGCCCAGCAGGACCAGCGGCAGGGACGGCGCCAGGGACAGCAGCAGCCCGGCCGCCGTCGTGCCGCCCGCCAGGTACAGCGCCCCGCGCCGGCCCAGGCGGCCCACCAGCCGTCCGGCCGTCGACGCCGACACCGTGCCGACCAGGTAGACGAGGAAGACCGAGCCGACGATGCCCTGCGGCAGGGAGAACGGCGCGCCGGACAGGCGGTAGCCGATCACCGTGTAGACGCCGCCGAACACCGTCATGAACAGGGCGCCGATCGCGTACAGGCGGCGCAGCAGCGGGTCGGCGAGGTGGCCGCGGACCGTGCGGGCGAGCACCCGCGGGCGCAGCGAGCCCGGACGGAAGTGCCGCGGCCGGGGCAGCAGCAGCCGGAAGGCCACCGCGCACGCCACCGCCAGCGCGCCGACCACGCCGACGGCGATCCGCCAGCCCCACTCCTGCGCGACCCAGCCGGTGACGATGCGCCCGCTCATCCCGCCGACGCTGTTGCCCGCCACGAACAGGCCGATCGCGGTGACCAGCGCCTTCGGCGTGACCTCCTCCGCGAGGTACGCCGTCGCCGACGCGGGCAGTCCGGCCAGGGCCGCGCCCTGCACCGCGCGCAGCGCCACCAGCGCCGGCAGCGAGGGCGCGAAGGGGACCAGCAGCCCGACGGTCACCGCGACGGCCAGCGACGCCGTCATGACCGTACGCCGCCCGAACCGCTCCGACAGCGCGCTCATGGGCAGGACGAACACCGCCAGACCGCCGGTCGCGGCGGCCACCGTCCAGCTCGCGTCGCTCGCGCTCACCCCGAAGTCGCCGGAGATCAGCGGCAGCAGCGCCTGGGTGGAGTACAGCAGGGCGAAGGTGGCGACGCCCGCGAGGAAGAGGGCGAGGCTCATCCGGCGGTAGCCGGGCCCGCCGGGCGTCATACGGGAGCCGGCGCCGGAGCCGGATCCGGAGACGGCGCCGGAGGAGGGAGCGGGGAGTGCGGATGCTGCGGAGGCGGCGCCCACGGTGGTGGACGACGCCCCGGTACTGGCGGGAGTCATGCTGCGACCGTACGGAGGCGCCCGCTGATCCGTCCAATGCATGGAATCGCCATAATCGTTCCCATGGTGCATCAGCAGAGGTCACGGGCTCGCCTGTCACCGTCCGGTGACACAGAAGACATCGTCGCGCTGCTCGCGCCACGGCTCGCCCACTTCGCCGGCGTCGCCCGCACCGAGCACGTCACGCGCGCCGCGCAGGAGATGAACGTCCCCCAGTCGACCCTCTCGCGCGCCCTGGTCCGCCTCGAACAGGACCTGGGCGTCGACCTGTTCGCCCGCCACGGCCGCACGGTCTCCCTCACCCCCGCCGGGCGCACCTTCCTCGCCTCCGTGGAACGCGCCCTCGCCGAGATCGAGCGGGCCGCCGAGGAGGTCCGCGCGGACGCCGACCCGGCCACCGGCAAGGTCGCCTTCGGCTTCCTGCACACCATGGGCGCCGAGACCGTGCCCGGGCTGCTGCACGCCTTCCGCGCCGACCACCCGCGCGTCCGCTTCAGCCTCGTGCAGAACTACGGCGAGGCGATGCTGGAGCGGCTGCGCGCCGGGGAGCTGGACCTGTGCCTGACCTCCCCGGTCCCCGACGCGCCGGACCTGGTCGCCCGCCGCCTCGACGAGCAGAAGCTGCGCCTGGTGGTCCCCGCCGACCACCGCCTGGCCGCCCGCCGCCGCGTCCGCCTGGCCGAGGCCGCCGACGAGATGTTCGTGACGCTGGAGCCCGGCTACGGGCTGCGCCGCATCACCGACGCCCTGTGCCAGGAGGCCGGTTTCCGGCCGCGGGTGGCCTTCGAGGGGGAGGAGGCCGAGACGCTGCGGGGCCTGGTCGCGGCCGGTCTGGGCGTCGCCCTGCTGCCGCCGCCCGCCGTGCCCCGCCCGGGCGTGGCGGAGCTGACGGTCACGGCCCCGCGCGCGGTGCGCGAGATCGGCGTGGCCTGGCTGGCGGGCCGCCCGGACACGCCCCCGGTGGCGGCGTTCAAGAAGTTCCTGCTGTCCCGGCGGGGCAGACTGCTTCCCGACTGAGGGGCCGGGGCAGGGGCCGTGGCAAGGGCCGTGACCGAAGGCCGTGACCGAAGGCCGTGACCGAAGGCCGTGACCGAAGGCCGTGACCGAAGGCCGTGACCGAAGGCCGTGACCGAAGGCCGTGACCGAGGGGCCGTGGCGCCTACCGCCGCAACGACGTGCCGAACCCCGCCGCCAGCGGCATCCGCAGCCCCAGCGGCGGCGGAGCTACCAGCGCGTCCTGCACCGGCCGGGAGAACGCCTGCCCGAACAGCACCCCCATCACGAAGTCCTCGGTCAGCGCCATGACTTCGTCACGGTAGTGGTGCAACCCGTGCCCGTCGGAGTGCACTTCGAACCGGCACACGTCCCGGTTCGCCTTCTTCGCCCGGGCCGCCAGCCGGAACGACAGTTCGGGATCGGTCCGCGCGTCGTTCGTGCCGTGCACGATCAGGACGTGCCGCCCGGCGAGCTGTTTCACCGGTTCGGGCGACGCGGCCACGTCGTCCTCCGGCAGCCACGGGGCGAGGGCGACCACGGCGCCGACGGCGTCGTGCCCGCCCGCGCGCAGCGCGGCCCGGCCGCCCATGCCGACGCCGGCCAGGCAGACGGGCACGTCCCCGTAGCGCCGTACGACCTCGTCGGCGGCCCAGGAGGCGTCCCGCGCGAGGTGCGCCTCGCTGCCGTTCCAGCCGCGGTAGCGGTAGTGCACGACGTGGACGGCCAGGCCCTCCGCCCGCCCCGCGCGGGCCAGCCGGCGGCCCAGCGCGCGCACCGACGCGGTCGCCACCAGGGGAGAGGGCCTGCGGCCGGACACCTCGTCGCCGCCGGGGAGCAGCAGGACCACTCCGCTCACCGTGGCCGGCTCCGGTCCGAGCACCCGTCCCAGCCGTGCCCTGCGCGCCGGCGTCGCTTGCTGTGCCATGACAGAACAGTCTCAGAAGAGCGGGTGTACGCCACCCGTCCGTGCGGTCACCGTTACGTATCGGCGCATTCGTACACCGCCGCACCACGATTCGTACACCGACGCACTGCACCGAACAACCCCGCGCCCTCTACGCGCGTAGGAGTTACAGTGCGGAAATGACGAGCCAGAGCACCGCCCCGAGCACGGGGAAGAGCCCGACGCCGGACCAGATCCGCCGGGCGCCCAAGGTTCTGCTGCACGACCACCTCGACGGCGGGCTGCGCCCCGCCACGATCGTCGAACTCGCCCACGCCACCGGCTACTCCGGGCTCCCGGAGACCGACCCGGACAAGCTCGCCCGGTGGTTCCGGGAAGCCGCCGACTCCGGGTCCCTGGAGCGGTACCTGGAGACCTTCACCCACACCGTCGGCGTCATGCAGACCCGCGAGGCGCTCGTGCGGGTTGCCGCCGAGTGCGCCGAGGACCTCGCCGCGGACGGCGTCGTCTACGCCGAGGTCCGCTACGCCCCCGAACAGCACCTGGAGGGCGGGCTCACCCTGGAAGAGGTCGTCGAGGCCGTCGACGAGGGCTTCCGGGAGGGCGAGCGGCGGGCCAGGGCGGCCGGCCGCCGCATCCGCGTCGGCGCGCTGCTGACCGCCATGCGGCACGCCGCCCGCTCCCTGGAGATCGCCGAACTCGCCAACCGCTACCGGGACGTGGGCGTCGTCGGCTTCGACATCGCCGGCGCCGAGGCCGGGCACCCGCCCACCCGGCACCTCGACGCCTTCGAGTACCTGAAGCGGGAGAACAACCACTTCACCATCCACGCCGGGGAGGCGTTCGGGCTGCCGTCCATCTGGCAGGCGCTGCAGTGGTGCGGCGCCGACCGGCTCGGGCACGGGGTGCGCATCATCGACGACATCCAGGTGCACGAGGACGGCTCGGTGAAGCTCGGGCGGCTCGCCTCCTACGTCCGGGACAAGCGGATCCCGCTGGAGCTGTGCCCCAGCTCCAACCTCCAGACCGGGGCCGCCGCCTCGTACGCCGAGCACCCCATCGGCCTGCTGCGGCGCCTGCAGTTCCGCGCGACCGTCAACACGGACAACCGGCTGATGTCCCACACCAGTATGAGCCGGGAATTCGAGCACCTTGTCGACGCATTCGGTTACACGCTCGACGACATGCAGTGGTTCTCCGTCAATGCGATGAAATCAGCGTTCATTCCTTTCGATGAACGACTGGCTATGATCAATGACGTCATCAAGCCCGGATACGCCGAACTGAAATCCGAGTGGCTGTTCCAGTAGAACGCCGCTACCAGCGCTTTTGTGGCTGACGTGGTGAGGGGTTGCTCCTCGGGGTCCCGTGAATGCGGGCGGGTTTTCACAATCCGTCCGCATTTCGAGGTTTGCGGTGGGCGGCGCCTCGTGTTTACGGTCGTGGACCGCTCATCCCCGTCATCCATTTTTTCGAGGACGCATTTACATGAAGCAGTCTGCTGCCAAGACCCTCGGTGTCGCCGCCCTCGGTGTCGCCTTCGCCGCCGCCGGTGCGGGCGCGGCCAACGCCGTCCCGGGTGCGCCGGACCCCGGCCAGGCGCTGGACCCCATCACCCGGACGCTCCCGGCGGACAGCCTCACCCGGACGCTGCCGGGCGCGGGCGAGGCGCTGGCGCAGGGTGAGGCCGCGGCCGAGGGCGGCCTGACCGCCGCCCAGCCGACGGCCCAGCAGCTCCCCCGCAGCCCGCTCGACCCGGTCGCCGGCCTCCTCGGCGGCCTGCCGGCGAACGGCCTGTCGCTGAACGGCCTCACGGGCGCCTGAGCCTCACCCGCCCCCACGCGCCGACGGGGCGCATCCGGTCCCTCCGGATGCGCCCCGTCGGCATGTGCGGGGGCCGCGTCGCTCACCAGGCCGTCCGGGCCGCCTTCTCCTCCGAGGGGAGCAGGATCCACAGCGCGATGTAGAGCAGGAACTGGGGTCCGGGCAGCAGGCAGGAGAGCAGGAAGATCACGCGCATCGTCGTCGCGGAGGTGCCGAAGCGACGTGCCAGCGCGGCACACACTCCGCCGATCATGCGGCCGTTGGTGGGTCGGGCGAGGCGGGACATCGCGGCTCCTTCGGGTCTGCCGGTCGTTCGCCGGCGCGTCGGGACGGTCGCCTTCGGCGGCGCCCGGGCGCCGACCGGAGTGGGAGGGTCGGCTGTTCTTCTGCCTTCCACACTACGGAGACGAACAGGTTCAAACGTCGCTCTACGGGGCGATCCCGACCCTGGGAATCGTCGGGGTGCGACCCTGAGACGGCTCCCCCTGGGGAACGTCCGCACCGGACCGGCGCCCGGACCTGCGACGGAGCCAGGCCCGGCCGGCGGGGACGACGGCCAGGTGCGCGAGGGCCACGCCCGCGGTGTTCAGCAGCAGGGAGTCGACGTCCGCGACCCGGCCGGGCACCCCGGTCTGCAGCAGTTCGATGCCCAGCGACAGCAGCGCGCCCGCGGCGACGGTACGGAGCAGGGAGGCCAGCGGCGAGACCCACAGCCGTCCGTCCGCCATCGGCAGCAGCACGCCCAGCGGCGCCAGCAGGGCGAGCCCCTCGCCGATGCACCGGGCCGCCTGGGGCCAGCCCAGCGCCAGATCGGCCCGGATACCGGCGAGCGGGCGCAGATTGGCGGGCATCACCCACGGGACGTCCAGCGGCCGTAGCGTGCACCAGGCGACGAGCGCGAGGTGTGCGACGAGGAGGGCACCCCCCGTCACACGGATGCGGATCGCGGCGCTGCCGCCGATGGAGCCTTGACGCTGCACGCCCCCCTAGACGCGGCCCCCGGCGGGATCGGTTCCGCGATGCCGTCGCCCACTCGGGTGAGGCATGCGCCACACGCGTGTGCCGCAGGGGTGGGGCACAGGGGTGCGTCATACGCGTGTGCCGCAGGGGTGCGGCACAGGGGTGCGTCATACGCGTGTGCCGCAGGGGTGCGGCACAGGGGTGCGTCATACGCGTGTGCCGCAGGGGTGCGGCACAGGGGTGCGCCGCAACGCATGCGCCGCCCCGTCGCCGTCACCGGTACGTCCGGGACCCGCCCGTCATTCCCCGGTGACCGCGCTCGACGGCGGCCCGCTCCCGCCGGGCCGGGCGCGGACCTCGTCCGTGCAGGCGTAACGGCGCGGCGGCTGCTCGCCCGGGCCGCCCAGGATCACCGAGCCGTCGCCCTCGGCCGCGGCCGAGTCGGAGAACGTGCACACGATCTGGGCGAGCGCGTACGAGGTGAGGCTCGCGGGGGAGACGCCGAGCCGCAGCGTGTCCTCCGGGTCGCCGGGACGCGGGCCGGTCACGACCGTCCCGCCGCGCACGTCCGTGCTGTAACCGGCCTCCTTCTCCGCGGCCGACGGCGGCTCGGCCAGCTCGTCCAGCAGCCCCTGCGCCACCAGCAGCCGCCGCTGCGAGTCCGCCGCGCCGTCCGGGACCCGCACCGCGCGGTCCACCGCCACCAGCGACGAGCCGCACAGCAGGAACACCTGTACCGGCATCCCGGGCGCCGACCGCGCCGGCCCGTCCGTCTCGGGCAGCGAGCAGCGCACCCGTGAGGGCGCCGGGCCGAAGTCCGTCGGCACCTCCGTGGGCCGGATACCGCACCCGGCGAGCAGGACGGCCAGCACGGGAAGCACGGGAAGCCCCAGCAGGCGGCGTACGGTCATCAGGCCTGCCCCTTCGTGTCCTCGCCCTTGCTCCCGGCACCTCCGCCGCCCGCGCCGTCCTTCCCGCCCGCGCGGTCCTCGGCGTCCCGCTCGGCCAGCGCCGAGGCGTCCCGCGGCAGCCGCAGCGTGAACACCGCACCGCCCTCGGGGGAGTTCTCGGCGGTGATGTCACCGCCGTGGATGTGCGCGTTCTCCAGAGCGATGGACAGGCCGAGCCCGCTGCCCTCGGAACGCGGCCGGGAGGCGCTCGCCTTGTAGAACCGGTCGAAGACGTGCGGCAGGACGTCCTCGGGGATGCCGGGTCCGTGGTCCCGCACCCGGATCACGACCTCCGCCCCGTCCGTGCCCCCGGCGCCCTCGGCGCCCCCGGCACCCTCCGTCCCGTCCGCGCCCGGCGCCCCCGTCCCTTCGGACTCCGTCACCGACACCCGCACCGGCGAGCCGCCGTGCTTGAGGGCGTTGCCGATCAGGTTGGCGAGGATCACGTCCAGGCGGCGCGGGTCGAGCCGGGCGTGGATGCCGCGCTCGGCGTCCAGTTCGACGGCGTCCAGCCAGGCGCGGGCGTCGATGCACGCGGTGATCTGGTCGGCGACGTCGACGTCGTCCAGGACCAGCCGGGCGGTGCCCGCGTCGAAGCGGGTGACCTCCATCAGGTTCTCGACCAGGTCGTTCAGCCGCCGCGTCTCGCTCACCACCAGCCGCACGGCGGGCTCGATCATCGGGTCGATGCCGCCGCCCTCGAACTCCAGCTCCTCCTCCAGTACCTCCGTCACGGCGGTGATCGCCGTCAGCGGCGTCCGCAGCTCGTGGCTCATGTCCGCCACGAACCGCCGCGAGGCCGCCTCGCGCGCGGCCATGTCCGCCACCCGCTTCTCCAGCGCCTCCGCGGCACTGTTGAACGTACGCGACAGATCGGCCAGTTCGTCGGTGCCGGACACCCTCAGCCGGGTGTCCAGCCTGCCCTCCCCGAGCCGGCGCGCGGCCGCCCCGAGCCGCTGCACGGGCTTGAGGACGGTCGAGGCGGCGGCCTGCGCCAGCAGCGCGGAACCGATCAGCGCGAGCGCCGTGGCGATCCCCAGCGACCAGGCCAGCGAGTTCAGGTCCTTCGCCTCCGGCTCCAGCGACTCGCGCAGGTAGCCGGTCGGGCCGCCCCCGATCACCTTCGTCCCGGCCACCAGGTACGGGGTGTCGCCGTCGACGATCCGCTGCCAGTACAGGTGGTAGGCGTGCTCGTTGGTCGCGGTGGTCTTCTGCCGCTTGTCCACCGCCTCGCGCAGCGACGCGGGCACGTCCTCCAGCGTGAAGCCGCCCAGGCCGCCGGAACTGCCGTACACCGTCCTGCCGCCGGGGTCCCGGGCGACGAGCAGCACACTGAAGTGCCGGCCGCCGGCGGCCATCTGACCGGCCGTGCGCTGCAACTCGTCCTGCGTGGGGTGCGTGGGCAGCGCGCCGGCCCGGTTCTGCATCTCCTGCTCGAAGTCCCGCAGCACGGCGTCCTGGGCGCGGGTGAGCACCGCCTCCCGGTTCAGCCAGTACGCGATGCCGGACGCGGACACGGCCGCGGTGAGCGCGACCAGCCCGAAGACGACGACCAGCCGCAGCCGCAGGCTGGTGAAGCGCAGCCGCGACCAGACTCCCTTGCGCGCCGCGGCCCAGCCGCGGCCACCCCCCTGGTGTTCCCGTGTCACTGAGGCGGATCCAGCCGGTAGCCGACACCCCGCACGGTACGGATCAGCGTCGGGGACGACGGCACGTCCTCGACCTTGGCGCGCAGCCGCTGCACACAGGCGTCCACGAGCCGCGAGTCACCGAGGTAGTCGTGCTCCCACACCAGCCGCAGCAACTGCTGCCGCGACAGCGCCTGTCCCGGCCGCCGGCTCAGCTCCAGCAGCAGCCGCAGCTCGGTCGGGGTGAGCTGGAGGTCCTCGCCGTTCTTGGTGACGGTCATCGCGGAACGGTCGATGACCAGGCTGCCGAAGGTCGCCGAGTCGCTGGACTCCCGCTCCCCGCGCCGCAGCACGGCCCGGATCCGGGCGTCGAGCACCCTGCCCTGCACCGGCTTGACGACATAGTCGTCGGCGCCCGACTCCAGGCCGACGACCACGTCGATGTCGTCGCTCCGGGCGGTCAGCAGGATGATCGGCAGCTGGTCCGTGCGCCGGATGCGCCGGCACACCTCGAACCCGTCGATGCCGGGCAGCATCACGTCCAGCACGATCAGATCCGGCCGCTGCTCGCGCAGCAGCTTCAGACCGTCCTCACCGCTGGCAGCGGTGGCCACCCGGTGTCCCTGGCGCGTCAGGGAGAGCTCCAGGGCCGTACGGATGGCGTCGTCGTCCTCGATCAGCAACAGGGAAGGCACGGGCTCATTCTGGCCCATGGAGGCCGCGCCGTTCGACCTGCGGGCCCGGAAGCGCCCGGCCGCCCCGGCCCGGTCCACCGCCGGGCGCCCCGGCGATCCGGTGGAGGAAGCGTGCTCCCCGCGTGACGGACCGCTGTGACAGGTCTGTGACAGTCGACGGACACGGCCATGAAGTCGGCACGGCAGGCTCTTGGGACATAGGCAGCCCCGCCCGGGCCGGACCGTCCGGGAGGCCGCCTGGCACCACAGCACGCAGAACACCGGAAGTCCACGACGGGGGGCGCGAGATGAACACGCTGCACGGCACCGGCACCAGCGGCGCAGTGGTCACGCGTCTGCACGACATGCACGTGCACCGCGGCGGGGAGAGGCCCGGTGCCGGCGGGGGCACCTCCCTGCCGGAGCGCAACCGGGATCTCGGGGGAGGCCGGGGGCGCGCTCGCGGCGCCGGGCGTCAGCACATCGCGTACATGGCGGTGGTCGACGCGCACACGGGGGAGACGCAGGGGGGAGCACCGGGGGGAACCGCGTACGGGGAGGCTTCGGGGGAGCGCCGCTCCCCGGCGGAGGCCAAGGACGCCGAAGCGGCGTTCACCGCCTACGTCCGGGAGCGCCGCGCCTCCCTGTACGCGACCGCCTACCACCTCACCGGCGACCGCTTCGAGGCCGAGGACCTGCTGCAGAGCGCGCTGTTCTCGACGTACAAGGCGTGGGACCGGATCAGCGACAAGGCGGCCGTCGGCGGATACCTCCGCCGCACCATGACCAACCTGCACATCAGCGCCTGGCGGCGCCGCAAGCTCAACGAGTACCCGACCGAGGAACTGCCGGAGACGCCCGGCGACACGGACGCGATGCGCGGCACCGAGCTGCGCGCGGTCCTGTGGCAGGCGCTGGCCCGGCTGCCCGAACTCCAGCGCACCATGCTGGTCCTGCGCTACTACGAGGGCCGTACGGACCCGGAGATCGCGGACCTCCTCGGCATCAGCGTCGGCACGGTGAAGTCCAGCATCTGGCGCTCGCTGCGCCGGCTGCGCGACGACGAGGTCCTCAGCTTCGGCCGGGACCGGCAGGACGCCTTCGGCGAGCTCGTCGCCTGAGGGGGCGGCCGGCCCGGAACGTCGCGAAGAAAGTCCCGGCCCGGGGGTGTCACGGCGGCGGTCGCCGTCTCTTGCTCACGGGGAAGTACCACGGGGGAACGGGGAAGCGGGGGGAAGCGGGGGGAAGCACGGGGGAACGGGGGAGCAGGAGCGGGACTGGAGGGCCGGGGGAGCCGTCCAGTCCCGTTCTTGTCGCGTCCCGCCGCGTCCTGACGTTCTCGTCGTGTCCCGTGCCGTCCGGGCGCCGTCCGGTTACGCCGCCGTACCCACCGCCGGGCGGCGGCCCGCCGCGGCGGCCAGGCGGTCCATCGCCTCGTCCCGGTCGCAGGCGTGCGCGCCCAGCGCCGTCTGGCGGGCGATGATCGACCGCTCCTGCCGCATCAGCCGCCAGCCGCGGCGCACCAGGAACGGCACCGACTTGCGGCCCTCCTTCAGGTCCCGAAGGAAGCGGCGGCGGAAGGTCGTCACCGGGCCGCGGCTCAGGCACAGCGCGTCGGCCAGCACGCCCAGGTCACGGCAGCGGGCCACGATGTCCGCGGCGAAGATCCCCTCCGCGATGAACAGCGGGACCCGCCCGATGTCGACCGTCTCCTCGCCCGTGCGGGCGCTGAGGGCGATGTCGTAGACAGGGACGTTCGTACGGCCCGTGCGGCACAGGTCCGTGATCGCGGCGACGGCCGCGTCCGCGTCCCACGAGCGGGGGTGGTCCCAGTCGATGTCGGAGCTCCCGGCCACCAGCGGCAGCGTGGGGTCGGTGCCCTCCTTGTAGAAGTCGTCGAGCCGCAGGACCGGGAGGCCCGAGCGGGCGGCGAGGAGGGACTTGCCGGAGCCGGAAGGGCCGCAGAGCAGCACGACTCGCGTGGGTACGGGCGGATGGGAGCTCACGGGACACCAGTGTGCGGCATCGAACGGCCGTCGTCCGACCCGGCGGAGCGGCTTTGAAGCGCGCGTCACCTCTCCACTACCCTGTGCGTTCTTCCGATTACCTTCCGCAGCGCCCGCGTGGTGTGCCGGTACGCCGCCGTACCCGCGGGTGCCTCGCAGCAAGAGGTGGCAGCAGTCATGGCCCGACACGCGATCCCCCGCGCCTCCGCCCCCCGCACCCCCGTCACCCGGCGCGCCCTGGCCGTCCTCGCGGCGGCGGGCGCCGCGCTGGGAGCCGGTGCGGCGACGGCCTCGGCCGCCTCCGCGGGCCCCGCGGACCCCGCGGCTCCCGGCGGCGTGGCGCACACGCGTCCCGCCGCCGCGGACGCGGCCGGTCCGCAGACCGGACTGGGAGCCGCGGCCGGCACCGTCCGCCATGTCGTGGGACCGGTGGCGGGGCTGCGGCCCAACCCGCTGGCGGGCACGGGCGTCGACCCCCTCGACAACGGCGTCGGTACGCAGGTGGCCGACTTCGAGCCGCTGGACTCGCGGGCGGTGACGGCCCCGGTGGCGCAGGCGCCGTCGGTCGGCGGCGTGCCGGGGGTGGGGCGGGCGGCGGGGCTGCTGGGCGGCTGACCGCCTCCGGAGACGGGACGGCGTCAGGAGCCGCGCCCGGCCCGGACGGGGGCGGGCGCGGCTCCTGAGGTGCCGGACCGGCGACGGTGCCGGCCGGTGCGGCGGCGTGCCGACCGCCGGCGCGACGGGCCGTCAGAGCGACGGGTCGTCGGCGCGTCGGGCCGACGCCGTGACGGGCCGACGCCGTGACGGGTCGTCAGTACGACGAACCGGACGCGCCCAGCGAGCCCGTCGGGTGCCAGACCGTCTTCGTCTCCAGGAAGGCCGTCATGCGCTCGATGCCCGGAGCCGCCGACCAGCCGGCCGCGTCCGCGGGCTGTGGACGCAGGACGCGCTTGAGGTTGTCCGCCGCCGCGATCTCCAGTTCCTTGGCCAGCTCCGCGTCGGCCCCCGCGAGGTCGATCGCGTTGACGTCCTGGTGGGCGGCGAGCGGGGCGGCGATCTCCGCCGTACGGCCGGAGAGGATGTTGACCACGCCGCCGGGCAGGTCGGAGGTGGCCAGGACCTCGGCGAGGGACAGGGCCGGGAGCGGGGACCTCTCGCTCGCGACCACGACGGCCGTGTTGCCCGTCGCGATCACCGGGGCGACGACCGAGACCAGGCCCAGGAAGGACGACTCCTGCGGGGCCAGGACCGCCACCACGCCCGTCGGCTCGGGAGAGGACAGGTTGAAGAACGGGCCCGCGACCGGGTTGCCGCCGCCGACCACCTGGGCGATCTTGTCGGTCCAGCCCGCGTACCAGACCCAGCGGTCGATCGTGGCGTCCACCTGCTCGGCGGCCTTGGACTTCGACAGGCCCTCGGCGTCCGCCACCTCGCGGACGAACTGGTCGCGGCGGCCCTCCAGCATCTCCGCGACGCGGTAGAGGATCTGGCCGCGGTTGTACGCCGTCGCGCCCGACCAGCCGCCGAACGCCTTGCGGGCCGCGACCACCGCGTCCCGGGCGTCCTTGCGGGAGGAGAGGGGCGCGTTGGCCAGCCACTTGCCCTTCGAGTCGGTCACCTCGTACACCCGGCCGCTCTCCGAACGCGGGAACTTCCCGCCGACGTACAGCTTGTAGGTCTTGAGGACACTCAGTCGCGCGTCAGACATCGAGGTACGCCTCCAGGCCGTGGCGGCCGCCCTCGCGGCCGAAGCCCGACTCCTTGTAACCGCCGAACGGCGAGGTCGGGTCGAACTTGTTGAACGTGTTGGACCAGACGACACCCGCGCGGAGCTTGTTCGCGACCGCCAGGATGCGCGAGCCCTTCTCCGTCCAGATGCCCGCCGACAGGCCGTACGGGGTGTTGTTGGCCTTGGCGACGGCCTCGTCCGGGGTGCGGAAGGTGAGGACCGACAGGACCGGGCCGAAGATCTCGTCGCGGGCGATGGTGTGCGCCTGGGTGACGTTCGTGAAGAGCGTCGGGGCGAACCAGTAGCCGGTCGAGGGGAGCTCGCAGGCCGGGGACCAGCGCTCGGCGCCCTCGGCCTCGCCCTGGTCGGCGAGGGCGGTGATGCGGGCGAGCTGCTCGGCGGAGTTGATCGCGCCGATGTCCGTGTTCTTGTCCAGCGGGTCGCCCAGGCGCAGGGTGGAGAGCCTGCGCTTGAGGGCGTCCAGCAGCTCGTCGTGGACCGACTCCTGGACCAGGAGGCGGGAGCCCGCGCAGCAGACCTGGCCCTGGTTGAAGAAGATGCCGTTGACGATGCCCTCGACGGCCTGGTCGATCGGGGCGTCGTCGAAGACGATGTTGGCGCCCTTGCCGCCCAGTTCGAGGGTGAGCTTCTTGTCCGTCCCGGCGACCGTGCGGGCGATCTCCTTGCCGACGGCCGTGGAGCCGGTGAAGGCGACCTTGTTCACGTCGGGGTGGGCGACCAGGGCGGCGCCCGTGCGGCCGTCACCCGTGACGATGTTGACGACGCCCTTGGGCAGGCCCGCCTGGCGGCAGATGTCCGCGAAGAACAGCGCGGAGAGCGGGGTCGTCTCGGCGGGCTTCAGCACCACCGTGTTGCCGGTCGCCAGCGCCGGGGCGATCTTCCACGCCAGCATGAGGAGGGGGAAGTTCCAGGGGATGACCTGGCCCGCGACGCCGAGGGGGCGCGGGTGCGCGCCGAAGCCGGCGTGCTCCAGCTTGTCGGCCCAGCCCGCGTAGTAGAAGAAGTGCGCGGCGACCAGGGGCAGGTCGGCGTCGCGCGTCTCCTTGATCGGCTTGCCGTTGTCCAGGGTTTCGAGGACGGCGAGCTCGCGGGAGCGCTCCTGGATGATGCGGGCGATGCGGAAGAGGTACTTCGCGCGCTCGGAGCCGGGGAGCGCCGACCACTTCTCGAACGCCTTGCGGGCGGCCCGGACCGCGCGGTCGACGTCCGCCTCACCGGCCTCGGCGACCTCGGAGAGGACCTCCTCGGTGGCGGGGGAGACGGTCTTGAAGACCTTGCCGTCGGCCGCCTCGGCGAACTCGCCGTCGATGAACAGGCCGTAGGACGGGGCGATGTCGACGACCGCGCGGGACTCGGGCGCCGGCGCGTACGCGAATGCGGGCGTCTGCTTTTCCATGGTCATGGTGTCTCAGTCCACCGTCACGTAGTCGGGGCCGGAGTAGCGGCCGGTGGCCAGCTTCTGGCGCTGCATCAGCAGGTCGTTCAGGAGAGAGGAGGCGCCGAAGCGGAACCAGTGGTTGTCCAGCCAGTCCTCGCCGGCGGTCTCGTTGACCAGGACGAGGAACTTGATCGCGTCCTTCGCGGTGCGGATGCCGCCGGCCGGCTTCACGCCGACCTGGACGCCGGTCTGCGCGCGGAAGTCGCGCACCGCCTCCAGCATGAGCAGGGTGTTGGCCGGGGTCGCGTTGACCGCGACCTTGCCGGTGGAGGTCTTGATGAAGTCGGCGCCCGCGAGCATGCCGAGCCAGCTGGCGCGGCGGATGTTGTCGTACGTCGACAGCTCGCCGGTCTCGAAGATGACCTTCAGGCGGGCGGACGTCCCGCAGGCCTCCTTCACGGCGGCGATCTCGTCGTACACCTTCCGGTAGTTCCCCGCGAGGAACGCGCCGCGGTCGATGACCATGTCGATCTCGTCGGCGCCCGCCGCCACGGCCTCCCGCACGTCGGCCAGCTTGACGGCGAGGGGGGCGCGGCCCGCCGGGAACGCGGTGGCGACCGAGGCGACCTTCACGCCGGAACCGGCGACGGCCTCCTTGGCGGTGGCCACCATGTCCGGGTAGACGCAGACCGCGGCCGTGGACGGGGCCGTGCGGTCGGTCGGGTCGGGGCGGACCGCCTTCGCGCCGAGCGCCCGGACCTTGCCCGGGGTGTCCGCGCCTTCCAGCGTCGTCAGGTCGACCATCGAGATCGCGAGGTCGAGGGCGTACGCCTTCGCCGTGGTCTTGATGGAGCGGGTGCCGAGGGCGGCGGCCCGCGCCTCCAGGCCGACCGCGTCGACGCCGGGCAGCCCGTGGAGGAAGCGGCGCAGCGTGCTGTCGGACGCGGTGACGTCCGAGAGTGCGTGATCTGCGGTGGGTGCATTGGTGGACATGGTCACCAGCCGAGCATATCTACGCGCGTAGCGGCTGTACAGCCCCCGGGACGGTACGGGGCGCCCGCGGCAGGTGCGGGAGGGTGGCGCGGGAGGGCGGTGAGGGAGGCGGTGCGGGAGGGTGGCGCGGGGGGAACGGCCATCGCGGTGGCCGGGCCCGCGGGGCCGTCGGGCACAATCGGCAGCATGACGACCCCGGACCACCAGTCACCCGCGCCGCAGCCCCCGGACCCCGCGCCCCGGGACCGGGTCTACCGCTCGCCCGGGGGCATCGCCGGCGGCGTCCTGCTGCTCGCCCTCGTCGCCTGGCTCGGCATCGACGCCGTCGTCTCGGGCGAGGGGCGCACCCCGTGGATGGCGCTGGCCGCGCTGCTCCTCCTCGTGCCGCTGGTGGCCGCCTTCACCGTGCGGCCCGCCGTCTTCGCGGGCGAGGACCGGCTGCGCGTCCGCAACCCCTTCCGCGTCGTCGTGCTGCCCTGGGGACAGGTCGCCGCGCTGCGGTCCGGCTACACCAACGAGGTCGTGGCCGCCTCCGGCGCCAAGTACCAGCTGTGGGCGGTCCCCGTCTCGCTGCGCGCCCGCAAGAAGGCCGCGCGGCGGGAGGCGCGGCGGACCGCCGCGGGCGACGGCCACGGGGGCGGGCGTGGCGGCCGGGGAGGCCGGGGCGGGGTGTCCGGGCTGTTCGGCGGGGCGCTGCAGGGCCTGTTCGGGAGTGCGGGTGCGGGTACGGGCGCGGCGGCCGTGCCGGACGGGCCGGTGCGCGCGGAGACCGACAGGATCATGGACGACCTGCGCGCCCTGCACGAGGCCCGGGAGAAGGAGGCGGCCGCGCAGGGCGAGGTGACCGTCCGCTGGGCCTACGAGGTCGTGGGGCCGGCGGTGGCCGGGGCGGTGCTGCTGGCGGTGCTGCTGGCGGTGGGCTGAGGCGCCGGTGCTGGGCGGGGCAGGATGGTGTGGGGGCGGTCGCGGTGGCGGTGCCTACGGGGCGCTCGGCCAGACCAGGAGCATGTACGCGCCGCAGTACGCCGAGCCCAGGACCGCGGCCGTCAGCGTGAGCGCGCGGTGGCGGCGTGAGGCGCGGGACAGGTGCAGGGCGAGCGGCAGCAGCAGCGGGAACGCCGGGACGAGGAAGCGGGCCCGCGGGAAGTAGACACCGCCGCTGGCCAGGACGATCACCAGCAGGACGCCCGTGAGGACCAGCAGCGGCAGCGGCTGGCGGTCCCACACCGACAGGCCGAACAGCACCACCGCCCCGGCCAGCGTCAGCGTCACCACCACCAGGAACAGGTGCGGTGTCGCGTCGTACACCAGCAGCTGCCGCATCCGGCGCAGCGTGTACACGCCGCCGTCCACCTCGTTGTGCCACAGCCGCTGTACGGCGAAGTAGCCGTCCCAGCGGCCCAGGCGCAGGCCCACCCAGCCGACGTACGCGCACCATCCCAGGGGCGCGAGGGCCGCGGCGATCAGGGCGCGCGCCCGCAGCGGGCGCCGGCGCAGGGACCACAGGGCCGCCACGACGACCGCCGCCGCCACCGCGACGCCGGTCGGCCGGGTCAGGCCCGCCAGCGCGGCGAAACCGCCCGCCCACAGCCAGCGGCCCGTGAGCACCGCGTACAGCGACCACGCCGTCAGCGCCGTGAACAGCGACTCCGTGTAGCCCATCCACTGCACCACACCCACCGGGAAAGCGGCCCACAGCGTGGTCAGCAGGACGCCGGTCCGGCGGCCGTACAGGCGGTCGCCCACCGCGAAGATCCCCCAGGCGGCGAGGAGCGAGGCGGCGACGGCGAGGCCCAGGCCGGTGGAGGCGCGGGAGCCGGGGGTGAGGACTGCGACGGCCTTCGTCAGGACCGGGTAGAGCGGGAAGAAGGCCAGGTTGTTCGCGTTGTAGGCGGTGCCGAGCTCGCGCGTGTAGCCGTTCTCGGCGATGTCCAGGTACCAGTCGGCGTCCCACTGCGCCGCCAGGACCACCCACACCCCCTGGCGCCGGCGCTGGGCCCAGAGGGTGAGCACCAGCAGGCCCGTGACGCGGACGGCGACGTACGCCGCGAGGGCCGGGGCCGCCCGGTGCAGGGCGTGCAGGACACGCAGCGCGCGGGCGCGCGGCGCGCTCGGGAGGACGGCCGCGGGGATGTGGGGGCGCCGGGTGCCCGGGATGCGTCCGCTCGATCTGGTTTCGGGGGCGGTCGAGGACACGGCGATGGCTCCCTGGGTGGCTCGGTGGTGCGGTTCCGGTCCACCGTTGCCCGCAGGGAGGCGTCGGCCGCGGAGCGTGGGTCAACCGACGGGGGGAAATCACTCGATGGGGTGCCTCCGGGTGGGGGCACCCCATCGGGACGAGCCGAAGGGCCGGTGCGGGCGGGTCAGATGCCCGCCGCCGACGCCAGGTCGCGCTTGAGGGACGCCAGCAGGTCCGCCGCCTTCGCGCGGGCCGCGGGAAGGGCGTCGCGCGCCGTGACCGGGACCACGACCTCCAGGTAGCACTTGAGCTTCGGCTCCGTGCCGCTGGGGCGGACGATCACGCGGGCGCCGTCCAGGGTGTACCGCAGGCCGTCGGTGGGCGGGAGGGTGTCCGTGCCGCGGGTGAGGTCCTCGGCCTTCGTGACCGGCAGGCCCGCGAGGCGGGTGGGGGGCTGCTCGCGCAGGCGGCGCATGGCGTTCCCGATGACGGAGAGGTCCTCGACGCGGACCGAGAGCTGGTCGGTGGCGTGCAGGCCGTGCTCGACGGCGAGGTCGTCGAGCAGGTCGAGGAGGGTACGGCCCCGCTCCTTGAGGACGGAGGCCAGTTCCGTGATCAGGAGGGCCGCCGTGATGCCGTCCTTGTCGCGTACGCCGTCGGGGTCGACGCAGTAGCCGAGGGCCTCCTCGTAGCCGTAGCGCAGGCCGTCGGCGCGGGCGATCCATTTGAAGCCGGTGAGGGTCTCGGCGTGGGGGAGCCCCGCCTTCCCGGCGATGCGGCCGAGGAGGGAGGAGGAGACGATCGACTCGGCGAAGGTGCCGGTCGCTCCGCGGGCCACCAGGTGGGCGGCGAGGAGCGCGCCGACCTCGTCGCCGCGGAGCATGCGCCAGTCGGCGCCGTCGCGGACGGCCACCGCGCAGCGGTCGGCGTCCGGGTCGTTGGCGATGACCAGGTCGGGGCCGGTCTCGCGGGCCTTGGCGAAGGCCAGGTCCATCGCGCCGGGCTCTTCCGGGTTGGGGAAGGCGACGGTGGGGAAGTCCGGGTCGGGCTCGGCCTGCTCGGCGACGAGGACGGGCTCCGGGAAGCCGGCGCGGGCGAAGGCGGCGAGGAGGACGTCCCTGCCGACGCCGTGCATCGCCGTGTAGACCGTGCGCGCGGTGCGGGGGGAGCCCTCGGAGAGGACCGCGTCCGTGCGGGCGAGGTAGGCGTCGAGGACGCCGTCGTCGAGGGTGTCCCAGCCGGTGGCGGGGCGGGGGACGTCGTGCAGGGAGCGTACGGCGTCGATCTCGGCGGCGATGTCCGCGTCCGCGGGCGGGACGATCTGGGAGCCGTCGCCGAGGTAGACCTTGTAGCCGTTGTCGCGGGGCGGGTTGTGGCTGGCGGTGACCTCCACGCCGGCGACGGCGCCGAGGTGGCGGATGGCGAAGGCCAGGACGGGGGTGGGCAGGGGGCGGGGGAGGACGGCCGCGCGCAGGCCGGCGCCGGTCATCACGGCGGCGGTGTCGCGGGCGAAGTCGGCGGACTTGTGGCGGGCGTCGTAGCCGATGACGACGAGGCCGGCCGTGCCGTCCCCGTGGGGGGTCCCTTGCTTCCTGAGGTACGCGGCGAGACCGGCGGCGGCGCGGATGACGACGGCGCGGTTCATGCGCATCGGGCCGGCGCCGAGTTCGCCGCGGAGGCCGGCGGTGCCGAACTGGAGGGTGCCGCCGAAGCGTGCGGCGAGCTCGGTGTGGTCCTCGGCGTCGAGGAGGCGGGCGAGTTCCTCACGGGTGTCCGCGTCGGGGTCCTCGGCCAGCCACGCCTTGGCCCGGGCGATGAGTTCGTCGTGCACGTCGGGTCAACCTCTCGTTCGTGGTTCGGTGCCTGTGCCTGCGGCGGCCTGTGCGGGGTGCCTGCGGCGCATGTGCGGGTTCGGTGGGGGTGCGCGTAGCGCCCACGGTTCGGGGGTGGGTCGGGCCGTGCCGGGGGGTGTCCGTCCTCGGAACGGCGCGGAATCGGTCAGTCGAAGAGGTGCCCGTGTTGACGCGCCAACCGCTGCGGGCGGACACCCCCCGACACGTCCCTTCCCGCCGCGGGCGACTGCGGCTCCGTGCCGCCCAGCCGCGGGCAGTCGTGCCTCCCCCAGTGCCTGAACGGCCTGGGAGGTACCCCCAGGGCGGCACGGGTGGGCGCGGGCGGCACCCCGATAGCGCCGGGCCGCGCGACGCCCCGGCGGTCACCCCGGTCGGCGGTGCCGGCCTACAGCCGTCCCAGCACCTGCGCCAGCAGGGAGCCCATCCGCGTCGCGGAGTCGCGGCCGGCCTGGAGGACCTCCTCGTGGTTGAGGGGCTCGCCCGTCATGCCGGCGGCGAGGTTGGTCACCAGGGAGATGCCGAGCACCTCGGCGCCCGCCTCGCGCGCGGCGATGGCTTCGAGGACCGTCGACATGCCCACCAGGTCGGCGCCGATGACGCGGGCCATGCGGATCTCGGCCGGGGTCTCGTAGTGCGGGCCGGGGAACTGGGCGTAGACGCCCTCCTCCAGGGTGGGGTCGACCTCCTTGCACAGGGCGCGCAGCCGCGGGGAGTAGAGGTCGGTGAGGTCGACGAAGTTGGCGCCGACGATGGGGGAGGTGGCCGTCAGGTTGATGTGGTCGCTGATCAGGACCGGCTGGCCGGGGCGCATGCCCTCGCGCAGGCCGCCGCAGCCGTTGGTGAGGACGACCGTCTTGCAGCCGGCCGCCACGGCGGTGCGGACGCCGTGCGCGACGGCGGCGACGCCGCGGCCCTCGTAGTAGTGGGTGCGGCCCAGGAAGACCAGGGCGCGCTTCTCGCCGATCGTGTACGAGCGGATCTTGCCCCCGTGGCCCGCCACCGCCGGCGGCGGGAAACCGGGCAGGTCGGTGACCAGGAGCTCGGCGTCGGGCGCGCCGAGGGCGTCGACGGCCGGGGCCCAGCCGGAGCCCATCACGAGGGCGACGTCGTGGGTGTCGGCGCCCGTGAGTTCGCGCAGGCGGGCCGCGGCGGCGTCGGCGGCGGCGTACGGGTCGCCCTGGATGTCGTCCGGAAGAAGAGATGCGTTCACGCCGACGAGGGTAGCCGGAATTCGCCTACGCGCGTAGATGACGGAGGTCACGGGATTCCGATTGTTGTTTCGTCGTTTCCGACGAGGAGGGGGCCGGTCCGGTCAGCAGGGGCGTTTGCGCAGGTCCATGACGTAGTCGTGGGGAGCGCCGGCCGACTCGGCCGCGTCGGCGAGCTCGCCCAGGTAGCGGGCCGAGGGCAGGCCGCCCTCGTAGGAGTTCAGGACGTACGCCCAGGCGTGCTCCTCGCCGTCCAGGGTGTGCGCGCGCACGCGCGTGCGGCGGTATATGTCCAGGCCCGTGCCCACCCAGCGGTCCATCGCCTCCTCGTCCATCGGGGCGATGTCGTACAGCGCGACGAACACCTGGGCCGTCGGGTCCTCGACGATCGTCGCGAGGGCGCCCTCCCAGCCCATGTCCTCGCCGCCGAAGGTGAGCCGCCAGCCGTTGAGCCAGCCGGTGGCCCGCAGCGGCGAGTGCGGGGCGCGGCGGGACATCAGCCGCGCGTCGAGGTTGCCGGCGTACGCGGCGTAGAGCGACATGGGGAGAGGGTACGGCAGACGTGGCGCGCGTCACTCCGGTGGCGGATGTGCCGTGTCCGGCCCCGGGGCGGTGCCGCGTTGAAGGGTGCGGGACAATGGAGTACGTGACTCGGATCGTGATCATCGGTGGCGGACCCGGCGGATACGAAGCGGCGCTGGTCGCTGCGCAGCTCGGTGCGGAGGTGACCGTCGTCGACTGCGACGGTCTGGGCGGGGCGTCGGTGCTGACCGACTGCGTGCCGTCGAAGACCCTGATCGCCACGGCCGAGGTGATGACCACCTTCGACTCGTCGTACGAAGAGCTGGGGATCATCGTCGCCGACGACACCCCGCACATCGAGCAGTCCGCCCGGGTGGTGGGCGTGGACCTCGGCAAGGTCAACCGGCGCGTGAAGCGGCTCGCGCTGGCGCAGTCGCACGACATCACCGCCGCCGTCACGCGCGCGGGCGCACGCGTGATGCGCGGGCGCGGGCGGCTGGAGGGCATGCAGGCCCTGGACGGGTCGCGCAAGGTCGTGGTGCGGGCCGGGGACGGGAGCGAGGAGACGCTCACCGCCGACGCCGTGCTGATCGCGACCGGCGGGCACCCGCGCGAGCTGCCCGACGCCCGGCCCGACGGTGAGCGGATCCTGAACTGGACCCAGGTGTACGACCTGACCGAGCTCCCCGAGGAGCTGATCGTGGTCGGGTCGGGTGTGACGGGCGCCGAGTTCGCCGGTGCCTACCAGGCGCTGGGGTCGCGGGTCACGCTGGTGTCGTCGCGGGACCGGGTGCTGCCCGGCGAGGACCCGGACGCGGCGGCGGTGCTGGAGGACGTCTTCCGGCGGCGCGGCATGAACGTCATGGCGCGCTCGCGGGCCCAGTCGGCCAAGCGGGTCGGGGACCGGGTGGAGGTGGCGCTGGCCGACGGGCGGGTCATCTCCGGCACGCACTGCCTGATGGCCGTCGGCGCCATCCCGAACACCGAGGGCATGGGGCTGGAGGAGGCCGGCGTCAGGCTGCGCGAGTCCGGGCACATCTGGACCGACAAGGTGTCGCGGACGACGGCTCCGGGCGTCTATGCCGCCGGTGACGTGACGGGCGTGTTCGCGCTGGCGTCGGTGGCCGCCATGCAGGGGCGCATCGCCATGTACCACTTCCTCGGCGACGCGGTCGCCCCGCTGAACCTCAAGACCGTGTCGTCCAACGTCTTCACCGACCCGGAGATCGCCACCGTCGGCTACACCCAGGCCGACGTCGACGCCGGGAAGATCGACGCCCGGGTCGTCAAGCTGCCGCTGCTGCGCAACCCGCGCGCCAAGATGCAGGGCATCCGCGACGGCTTCGTCAAGATCTTCTGCCGGCCGGGCACCGGGATCGTGGTGGGCGGTGTCGTCGTCGCGCCGCGCGCCTCGGAACTGATCCATCCCATCTCGATCGCGGTCGACAACAACCTGACGGTGGAACAGATCGCGAACGCGTTCACCGTGTACCCGTCCCTGTCGGGCTCGATCGCCGAGGTGGCCCGGCAGCTCCACACGCGGAAGGCGGGCGCCGAGGCGTGAGCCCCGGGCGCCGCGAGCACGCTCGGTGAGGGGCGGGCGGCGCGAGGAGCCGTCCGCCGCGGAGAGGCAGGCCGGGTGATCCGCCGGACGCGGGCACCCGGCCTTCGCGCTGTCGCGGCGGCGGACGCCCCGCGCGGCCGAAAGCGGCTCCCGCCGGTCACGGACCGTCATCGGCCATGCGTACGGCATAGGCGGCAGGACTAGGCTCCTATACCACTTCCGTCCCTCCTCTATGAACAACTTCTGTTATTCGGCGCAAACTGCTGAAAGCAGACGGTCGTTGGGGTTACTGTCAGTTTCGTGTTCGCTGCAGAACGTCGCCAATTGATCCTCGAAATGGTGCGGGCCAACGGAGCCGTGTCGCTCCGTGAGCTCGCCCGCGTCGTCCAGACCTCCGAAGTGACCGTACGGCGGGACGTGCGGGCACTGGAGGCAGAAGGACTCCTCGACCGCCGGCACGGCGGTGCGGTACTGCCCGGCGGTTTCACGCGGGAGTCGGGCTTTCCGCAGAAGGCCCATCTCGCGACCGCCGAGAAGACGGCCATCGCCGACCTCGCCGCGTCCCTCGTCGAAGAGGGCGAGGCCATCGTGGTCGGTGCGGGAACGACCACACAGGAGCTCGCCCGCCGCCTGGCGAGAGTGCCCGGGCTGACCGTCGTCACCAACTCGCTGCTGGTCGCCCAGGCGCTGGCCCACGCCAACCGGGTGGAGGTCGTGATGACCGGCGGCACGCTCAGAGGCTCCAACTACGCCCTGGTCGGGTCCGGGGCCGAGCAGTCCCTCCAGGGGCTGCGGGTCTCCAAGGCGTTCCTGTCCGGGAGCGGGCTGACCGCCGAGCGCGGGCTGTCCACGTCCAACATGCTGTCGGCCTCCGTCGACCGCGCGCTCGTCCAGGCCGCCGCCGAGGTCGTCGTCCTCGCCGACCACACCAAGCTCGGCGCGGACACCATGTTCCAGACCGTGCCGACCGACCTCATCACCCGCCTCGTCACGGACGAGCCGCCCGCCCACGACGACCGGGCGGCCACCGAACTCCAGGCGCTCGCCGACCAGGGCGTGCAGGTCGCCGTGGCCGGTACGCAGGGGAGTTCGGGGAGCTCAGGGGGCTCGGGGAGCTCGGGGGGCGGTGCTGCCGCCCCGGCGCGTCAGCAGCGCCGTGACGTGCCGCTTCCGGGGCCACGCCGACAGGTCCCCGGCGCGGGACTGCGGGCGGCCACGTCCCTGGGCGAGCAGCAGGGCGGCGGCACCGAGCGGGCGCGGGTCGCGGACCTGCGGCGCCGCTGAGGTTCCCGGCGAGGCCCGCGCCGGTCCGCCACGTCCCCGCCCCATGCGGCGGGGCGCCCGGCGGACCGACCGCTGAGGGTGGTCCGCCGGGCGCCCCGGACGCCGGGAGCCGTACGGCTCAGTCCTTGATTCAGTCCTTGATCTCGCAGATCGCGGCACCGGAGGTGAGGGAGGCGCCGACCTCGGCGGTCAGGCCCTTGATGGTGCCCGACTTGTGGGCGTTGAGGGGCTGCTCCATCTTCATCGCCTCCAGGACGACGACCAGGTCGCCTTCCTTGACCTCCTGGCCCTCCTCGACGGCGATCTTGACGATGGTGCCCTGCATCGGGGAGGTGAGGGTGTCGCCGGAGGCCACGGGGCCGGACTTCTTCGCCGCCCGGCGCTTGGGCTTGGCCCCGGCCGCCAGTCCCGTACGGGCCAGGGACATGCCGAGGGAGGCCGGGAGGGAGACCTCCAGGCGCTTGCCGCCGACCTCGACCACGACCGTCTCGCGGGCGGCGTCCTCTTCCGCCTCGGCGTCGGCGGGCGCGGTGAAGGGCTTGATCTCGTTGACGAACTCGGTCTCGATCCAGCGGGTGTGGACCGTGAACGGGTCGGTCGAGCCGGTCAGCTCGGGGGCGAAGGCGGGGTCCTTGACGACCGCGCGGTGGAAGGGGATGGCGGTGGCCATGCCCTCGACCTGGAACTCCTCCAGGGCGCGGGAGGCGCGCTGGAGGGCCTCCTTGCGGGTGCGGCCGGTGACGATCAGCTTGGCCAGCAGGGAGTCCCAGGCCGGGCCGATGACCGAGCCGGACTCCACGCCCGCGTCCAGGCGCACGCCCGGGCCGGAGGGCGGGGCGAACTTCGTGACCGTGCCGGGGGCCGGGAGGAAGCCGCGGCCCGGGTCCTCGCCGTTGATGCGGAACTCGAAGGAGTGGCCGCGCAGGACCGGGTCGTCGTAGCCGAGCTCCTCGCCGTCGGCGATGCGGAACATCTCGCGGACCAGGTCGATGCCGGCGACCTCCTCGGTGACCGGGTGCTCGACCTGGAGGCGGGTGTTGACCTCCAGGAAGGAGATCGTGCCGTCGTTGCCGACGAGGAACTCCACCGTGCCCGCGCCGACGTAGCCGGCCTCCTTCAGGATGGCCTTGGAGGCGCGGTACAGCTCGGCGACCTGGGCCTCGGAGAGGAACGGCGCCGGGGCCTCCTCGACCAGCTTCTGGTGGCGGCGCTGGAGGGAGCAGTCGCGGGTGGAGACGACGACCACGTTGCCGTGCTGGTCGGCCAGGCACTGGGTCTCCACGTGGCGGGGCCGGTCCAGGTAGCGCTCCACGAAGCACTCGCCCCGGCCGAAGGCGGCGACCGCCTCGCGGACGGCCGAGTCGTACAGCTCGGGGACCTCTTCCAGGGTGCGGGCGACCTTCAGACCGCGCCCGCCGCCGCCGAAGGCGGCCTTGATCGCGATGGGCAGGCCGTGCTCCTCGGCGAAGGCGACGACCTCGTCCGCGCCCGAGACCGGGTCGGGGGTGCCGGCCACCAGGGGGGCGCCGGCGCGCTGGGCGATGTGCCGGGCGGCGACCTTGTCGCCCAGGTCGCGGATGGCCTGCGGCGGCGGGCCGATCCAGATCAGGCCCGCGTCCAGGACCGCCTGGGCGAACTCGGCGTTCTCGGAGAGGAAGCCGTAACCGGGGTGCACGGCGTCGGCGCCGGACTCGCGGGCGGCATTGAGGATCTTGTCGATGACCAGGTAGCTGGTGGCCGGGGTGTCACCGCCCAGGGCGAACGCCTCATCCGCGGCGCGGACATGCAGGGCGTCCCGGTCCGGGTCGGCGTAGACGGCCACGCTCGCGATCCCGGCGTCCCGGCAGGCCCGGGCCACGCGGACAGCGATTTCGCCACGGTTGGCGATGAGCACCTTGCGCACGATTGAGGCTCCCTCCTTGAAACAAGCCGAGTTTAGGGACTGCCGACACGACACTTCGACCCGTCCCCACTGGTGAGCTTGCCCACACGGAGCGTGATACGAGGCTCGCTCGACCCGCGAAAGCCCTTGTCGTACCTGGGTACGCAGGGCTCCTCCGGGAAACCCTAGCCCCCCGCTGTGGTCAAGGTCTCTGTCACCACGTGCTGCGGGCCACCCGGTTTCTTTGTGGAGTCCCTACGAATGGCCCAACGATTCTTTGCGCTCCGTAGAAGTCTTGTCCTCGGGTTTACCGGTGAGTAACGTCTGGGGTGCTCCGAGCGCACTCGGGGTGACGGCAGCTTCGCCCGGTTCGCTCGGGCGGCGGTCGAAGGGGGGTGGGGCCGGTGGTGCGCAGGCCGGTGGCGTGGGCCGTGGCGGTCGTCCTGTTCGCCGAGGCGCTCGGCGTCGTGGCGCTGAACTGGTTCCTCGCGGTCGTCGTCGACCGGCAGGAGATGTCCCTGGCCGGGCTCGACCCGGACGTGATGGTGCTGTCCTCGAAGGTCGGCGGCGTGGTCTTCGGCCTCTACTTCGCCCTGTGCGGCCTGGCCGCCCTGCTCGTGGCCGTGCGCGACCGGAGCCCCGCCGGCCTGGGCCGGGTGCTGCTGCTCAGCGCCGCCGTGGTGCACGGACTGCTGGGCGCCTTCGCCTGGGGGCTGGTGGGCAAGGGCGCGTTCCTGTTCATGGTCGTCGTCCTCGGGCTCGTCGTGCTGCTGCTGATGACGTACGACTCCCCGAACGAACCGAACGAACCGAACGAATCGAATGAACCGGCCGGGCCGGCCGGGCCGGCCGGACCGAACGAGCCGGCCGGACCGAACGGGCCGTCCGAATCAGCCGAATCAGCCGAATCAGCCGAATCAGCCGAACCGGCCGGGCCGGGGGGGGGGGGGGCGGCCCGGGGGGGGGGGGGGGGGGGCGCGGGCCGGACCTCCAGCCCGGCCGCGCCCGGGCG
>NZ_JBEXTV010000058.1:0-41280 GCF_040628835.1 Streptomyces sp. NPDC006134
AACCACCGGAGGAATAATCCAGTGGTTCACAGCGTCCTCGCTGTGTTTATTTCAAAGGAACCACGTCCCGGCGGATGCCGGAGACGGGGTATCAATATATCTGGCGTTGACTTTTGGCACGCTGTTGAGTTCTCAAGGAACGGACGCTTCCTTCGTACTCACCCTCTCGGGCTTTCCTCCGGGCGCTTCCCTTCGGTGTCTCCAACTCTACCAGCGTTTTCCCGGCTCTCTGACCACCGTCCCGCGAGCAAGCGGAAGGCGATCCCAAGATAGGATCTGCGGATGAGTTGGTACTGCCGGAGCGTGGGCACTCGGTCGGCGCCGCTCAGCCCCCAGCAGGAGTTACGACTGTACACGGGGCCGCCGAGCAGGCGCAAATCGCTGTGAGGTGTGGTCTAGACCTCTAATCGGTGATTCCCGTGCGAACCGGTACTACCTATGACATACCCTGCTGCTCAGCGTGCCGTCCGATACAGGCAGTGACGGCCCATATGAATCTCTCCACCCCTGGGAGGCTCCCCATGACCACCGTGACGTCCCCACTCACCGGACGCGCCATCGGACTGGCGGCAGTGCCGGATCCGGTCTTCTCCGGGGCCATGGTCGGCCCGGGCACGGCGATCGATCCCGTGCGTGAACCCTCCGAGGCCGTCTCGCCCGTGGACGGGGTCATCGTTTCTCTCCATCCGCACGCCTTCGTCGTGGTGGACGAGCAGGGACACGGTGTGCTCACCCACCTCGGCATCGACACGGTGCAGCTCAACGGCGAGGGCTTCGAGCTGCTCGTGAACAAGGGGGACACCGTGAAGCGCGGTCAGAGTGTCGTGCGCTGGAACCCCGCCGCGGTCGAGGCCGCAGGCAAGTCCCCGGTGTGCCCGGTGGTGGCCCTGGAGGCCACGGCCGAGGCTCTCTCCGGTCTCCGTGAGGACGGCGACGTGAAGGCCGGCGACAGTCTCTTCGCCTGGGAGTGACGTCGGTGCCGTCCGGCGACGGCGAGCAGGACAACCACCGCGGCGGCGAACCCGCCGCACTATCGGAGACGGGTGAGATGGAAGCAACGCTGCGAGGCGTCGGCGTGAGCCACGGAGTGGCCATCGGCGAGGTTCGGCACATGGGAACGGCGGTGCTCGAACCGCCCGCCAAGCAGATCCCGGCGGAGGAGGCGGAGCGTGAGCAGGGGCGCGCCCGCCAGGCCGTGGAGGCTGTGGCGGCCGATCTGATGGCGCGCGGCAATCTCGCCGGCGGCGAAGCCCAGGCGGTGCTCGAGGCGCAGGCCATGATGGCGCAGGATCCCGAGCTGATGGCGGACGTGGAGCGGCGGATCGCGGTCGGCAGCACGGCCGAGCGCGCGGTGTACGACGCCTTCGCCGCCTACCGGGCCCTGCTGGCCGGTGCAGGCGAGTACCTGGCCGGCCGGGTGGCCGACCTGGACGACGTGCGGAACCGTATCGTCGCCCGGTTGCTCGGGGTGCCGATGCCGGGTGTTCCGGACAGCGACAAGCCGTACGTCCTCATCGCGCGGGATCTGGCGCCTGCCGACACGGCGCTGCTGGACCCGGCGCTGGTGCTCGGCTTCGTCACCGAGGAGGGCGGGCCGACCAGTCACAGCGCGATTCTGGCGCGGGCGCTGGGAGTGCCGGCGGTCGTGGCGCTGCCGGGGGCCTGCGAGCTCGCCGAGGGCACGGTGATCGCCGTGGACGGCAGCAGTGGTGAGATCTTCGTGGATCCGAGCGAGGAGCGGAAGGCGCGGATGGAGGCGGAGGCGGCCCAGCGCAAGGCCGCGCTGGCCGCGGCGACCGGGCCGGGGGCCACCTCCGACGGGCACAAGGTGCCGCTGCTGGCCAACATCGGTGGCCCGGCCGACGTGGCCGCCGCCGTGGAGGCCGGTGCCGAGGGTGTCGGTCTGTTCCGTACCGAGTTCCTCTTCCTCGACGACAGCAGGAACGCGCCGTCGGAGGAGAAGCAGGTCGCGGCCTACCGGCAGGTGCTGGAGGCGTTCCCCGAGGGCCGTGTCGTGGTGCGGGTGCTGGACGCGGGCGCGGACAAGCCGCTGGACTTCCTGACGCCTGCCGACGAGCCGAACCCGGCGCTGGGCGTGCGCGGGCTGCGGACGCTGCTCGACCATCCCGAGGTCCTGCGCACCCAGCTGACGGCGCTGGCGAAGGCGGCGGAGGGGCTGCCGGTCCACCTCGAGGTCATGGCCCCGATGGTGGCGGACCGGGCCGATGCCAAGGCCTTCGCGGACGCGTGCCGTGCGGCGGGGCTGCGGGCGAAGGTCGGTGCGATGGTGGAGATCCCGTCCGCGGCGCTGCGGGCGCGGTCGATCCTGCAGGAGGTGGAGTTCCTGTCGCTGGGGACGAACGACCTCGCGCAGTACACCTTCGCCGCCGACCGTCAGGTGGGTGCGGTGTCCCGGCTGCAGGATCCGTGGCAGCCTGCGCTGCTCGACCTGGTCGCGCTGTCCGCGGAGGCGGCGAAGGCCGAGGGCAAGAGCTGTGGTGTCTGCGGTGAGGCCGCGTCCGATCCGCTGCTCGCCTGTGTGCTGACCGGTCTGGGCGTCACCTCCCTGTCGATGGGTGCCGCGTCGATTCCTTACGTCCGGGCGACGCTGGCGAAGTACACGCTGGCGCAGTGCGAGCGGGCCGCCGCGGCGGCCCGGGCGGCGGACAGTGCCGAGGAGGCGCGAGGCGCGGCCCAGGCGGTGCTGTCCGGCGAGTAGGCGAGCAACCGGCAGCGCGGGGCCGCCCGTCTCGGCTGCGTGGCTGTTTCGCAGGGGCGCTCCACCCGTGGGTGGGGCGCCCCTGCGGCGTTCAGTGGTGGTGGCCCGGTCCCGGGTGGTCGTCTCCGAGGTCGGGCGGCTCGCAGTAGTCGACGTTGGACTCCGGGGAGATGAGGTCGCCGGATTCGATGTCGGTGCAGTAGGCGTCGAAGACCTCGCCGGCGGTGAGGGGTTCGAGGCCGTAGCCGCGCAGGCGCCAGCCGCAGACGCGGTCGGGGGTGCCGGGGGCGGTGGTGCGCATGACGAGGCCGCCGGGGGTGTGGGTGGCCAGGCCCAGGGCGAGGACGGCGGTGAATTCGAGGGCTTCGGTCTCGTCCAGTTCCGTGGCGCCGTCGGTGTTCTCGGGGGCGTGCAGGGCGGAGACGAGGGTCTCGGGTGCGGTGGAGACGCTGCAGACCAGGTGGTGGGTGCCGGGCGGGGCCGTGTCGAGGATGCGGAGGAGGAGGTGGGAGGCCCGGGCGAAGGCGGCGCGGCCGATGTCTTCGCCGCAGGAGGCGCAGGTGCCGAGGCGGGCCAGGAGGGTGGTCGCGTACTCGCGGGTGGCCTGGCGGACGGCTTCGTCGATGAGGTCGGGGAGCAGGTCGGTGAGGGGCCGGCCGTCGTAGGGGACGGTGGGGCCGGTGGCCGCGAGTTCGGCGGTGAAGCGGGTGCGGCTGGAGGGGGTGTCGGGGTCGAGGCCCGTGGCCGCGCAGAAGTCGGCGTACTCCTCGGGGTCGAAGAGGGCGACGGTGGTGTGGGTGCCCTCGGCGGCTCGGGCCCTGAGCAGGGTTTCCACGTGGTCGAGGTAGACCGCGTGGTCGTCGAAGGCGAAGGTGCGGTAGCGCCGCATGGCGCGGAAGTCGTGCTCGTCGGTGAGCAGGCCGATGGTGCCGGCGATCTCGCGGCGCAGGACGCGTCGCATCGTCTGGGTCCGGTCGGTGTGCGCCATGTCTTCCCCCTGTGCGTGCACGGTCGATCAATGCTCACTCACAGTAATCGACGGCACTGACAGTGACGGCGGGAGCCGGCCGGTGGGGCGGTGGCCGGCCGGCTCCCCGGGGGCGGTTCGGTCAGGCGCGTTTGCGGGCGAGGGCTTCGAAGTGGTGGAGGAGGTCGAGGTTGTCGACGGAGCCGGGGTTGACCGCCTTCTCCAGGGGGGTGCCCTGCAGGAGGCGTTTGACCGGGACCTCGATGCGCTTGCCGGTGAGGGTGTGCGGGATGCCGGGGACCTCGATGATCTCGTCGGGGACGTGGCGGGGGGAGAGCTGGTCGCGGATGGTCCGTTTGACGCGGTCGCGGAGGGTCTCGTCCAGAGTGGCTCCGGGGGCCAGGTGGACGAAGAGGGGCATCCAGTAGCCGCCGTCGGGCTGTTCGACGCCGATGACGAGGGATTCCTTGATCTCGGGGAGGCGTTCGACGGCTTCGTAGATGTCGGCCGAGCCCATGCGGACGCCCTGGCGGTTGAGGGTGGAGTCGGAGCGGCCGTGGATGACGACGGAGCCGCGGGAGGTGACGGTGATCCAGTCGCCGTGGCGCCAGACGCCGGGGTAGACGGCGAAGTAACTGTCGTGGTAGCGGCTGCCGTCGGGGTCGTTCCAGAAGTGGATCGGCATGGACGGCATGGGGTTGGTGACGACGAGTTCGCCGACCTCGTCGGTGAGGGGTGTGCCGCCGGGGTCCCAGGACTGGAGGTCGGTGCCCAGGCAGGGGGCCTGGAGCTCGCCGGTGTACACGGGGAGGGTGGGGACGGCTCCGGCGAAGCAGGAGCAGACGTCCGTGCCGCCGCTGACGGAGGCGATCCACAGGTCGGCCCCGCCGCGGGCGACCTCGTCGTGGAGCCAGCGGAAGCCGTCGGGCGGCAGGGGTGAGCCGGTGGTGGCGACGCACTGGACGGTGGAGAGGTCGTGGTCGCGGGCGGGGTGCAGGTCCGCCTTGCGGCAGGCCATGACGTAGGCGGCCGAGGTGCCGAAGAGGGTGGTGCGGGTGCGTTCGGCGACGCGCCACTGGGCACCGGTGTCGGGGTGGCCGGGGCTGCCGTCGTACAGGACGATCGTGGTGCCGGTGAGCAGGCCGGAGACGAGGAAGTTCCACATCATCCAGCCCGTCGACGTGTACCAGAAGAAGCGGTCGCCGGGGCCGAGGTCGCAGTGCAGGCCGAGCTGTTTGAGGTGCTCGACCAGGATGCCGCCCTGGGACTGGACGATGGCCTTGGGCAGGCCGGTGGTGCCGGAGGAGTACAGGATCCACAGGGGGTGGCCGAAGGGGACCTGCTCGAAGACGGGCTCGGTGTCGGCGGAGGTCAGGGACGCCCAGTCGAGAGCGCCTTCGGGGGTGTCGGTGCCGAGGAGCGGGATGTGGACCACGGCGCGCAGGGTGGGCAGTTCGCGGCGGAGTTCGGCGACGGTGGCGCGGCGGTCGTGCTCCTTGCCGCCGTAGCGGTAGCCGTCGACGGTGAACAGGACGACGGGTTCGACCTGCTGGAAGCGGTCCAGGACGCTGCGGGCGCCGAAGTCGGGGGCGCAGGAGGTCCACACGCCGCCGACGGCGGCCGTGGCGAGGAGGGCGACCACGGCCTGGGGGATGTTGGGGAGGTAGCCGCTGACGCGGTCTCCGGGCCGTACGCCGAGGTCTCGGAGCGCGGCGGCGAGGGAGCCGACCTGGCGGTTCAGCTCGGCCCAGGTGACCGGGCGGGGCTCGTGGGTCTCGTCGACGTACAGGAGGGCCGGTTCGTCCGCGCGGGTGGCGGTGGCGCGCAGGGCGTGTTCGGCGTAGTTGAGGGTGGCGCCGGGGAACCACTGGGCGCCGGGCATCGCGCGGTCGCCGAGCACGCGCGCGTAGGGGGTGGAGAAGCGGACGTCGAACCACTCGGTGACGGCTTTCCAGAACGTGTCGAGTTCGTCGACGGACCAGCGGTGCAGGGCCGGGTAGCCGCCCTCGGCGGGGGCGCCGTGGTGCTCGGCGGCCCATGCCTGGAATCGGGTGATCCGTGCGCGGGCGATGCGGTCGGGGTCGGGCTGCCAGAGCGGCTGGGGGTTCTCGGTCGTCATGGGGCGGCTCCCGGACTGTGCGCGTCGTGTGCGTCCTCCGCGCACGGGCTGGGGTGTGCGCGTGACGCGGCTGACAGGACGATGCCACGCGAGCGAGGTCTGCACCAGGGTCCGCCACACATGGTCCGTGTCGTGAAGATGTGGTCCTGGCACGGGTGAACGGCAGTTGAACGACGCCTGTGGGGGGCGGGGCCAATGGCAGGCTGAGCAGCATGGACGGTCGTGACCTGGTGCGTTCGGTGAAGGCGGTTGGTTCTGTGGGGGCGGCTCAGAGGTTGCGTACCGTGCGGGCGGCGTGGCGCAGGAGGCGTGCCGACGCCGCCGGGCTGCCGCGGCCGGGGGCCGAGCGGGCGCGCGTGCCGGGGTGTGTGACGGAGGTGGAGTCCGGGCCGGGAGGTGGTGTCATCCGGTTCGGGCGGTCGGAGCTGCGGATCTTCGTGGCGGTGAACGGGGCGGTGTTCTGGGGGTGGGACGGGGCCGGTCCGGAGCCGTCGTACGCGCTGGCGGGCCGGTGTCCGGAGCCGGATCCGCGGGTGGCGCTGGAGCCGGACACGGCCGGAGGCTGGCGGGTGGTGGCGGAGCGGGTGACCGTGGGCGTGTCGCGGCAGGGCGCGATCGAGGTGCGGACGCCCGGGGGTGTGGTGCTGCGCCGTGAGCTGCCGCCGCGCTGGTGGGAGCCGGTGGGCGGGGGCGCGGCGCGCTGGGTGCAGCGGTCGGAGGTGGCGGCGGATGCGCGGTTCTTCGGGCTCGGGGGGCGGGCGGCGGGGCCGCGGCTGCGGGAGGGGACGTACCGGCTGTGGAACACCGACCCCGGGGCGGCGTTCCGGCCCGGCGACGATCCGCTGTACCTCACCATGCCGGTGCAGGTGGTGGTGGCCGACGCCGGCACGCATCTGGTGTTCCACGACAACACGTGGGACGGGACGGTGGTGTTGCGGGAGGGTGAGGAGGGCGCCGGGTCCGGGCACGACCGGCCGGGGGCGAGTGTGCTGCGGATGGACGGCGGTCCGCTGCGCTGCTGGGTGATGGTGGGCACCCCCGCGCGCGTGCTGCTGACGTGGGCCTCGCTCACCGGGGCGCCCGCGGTGCCGCCCGCGTGGGCGCTCGGTCATCATCACGCGCGGTGGGGGTTCGGCCGCGAGGAGGAGGTCCGGCGGATCGTCGCGGGGTACCGGGAGCGGGGGCTGCCGCTCGACGCGGTGCACCTGGACATCGACCACTACGACGAGCACCGGGTGTTCACCGTCGACGAGAAGCGGTTTCCCAAGCTGCCCGTGCTCGCGGAGGAGCTGGGGCAGGAGGGCATCCGGCTGGTGTCGGTCGTCGACCCGGCGGTGAAGGCGGCGCCGGGTGACGCCGTGTACGACGGCGGGACGGCCGAGGACGCGTTCGTGCGGGACGCGGCGGGGCGGGTGGTGCGCGGGGTGGTGTGGCCGGGCGAGGCGGTCTTCCCGGATTTCACGGCCCCGCGGGTGCGGGAGTGGTGGGGCGGTCTGTACGCGGAGCGGCTCGGGCAGGGGTTCGCGGGGTTCTGGCACGACATGAACGAGCCGACGTCGTTCGCGGCGTTCGGGGAGCCGACGCTGCCGCGGTCGGCCCGGCACGAGCTGGAGGGCCGGGGCGGTGACCATCGCGAGGCGCACAACGTGTACGCGCTGTGCATGGCGAGGGCGGGGTACGAGGGGCTGCGGAAGCTGGCACCGGAGGTACGGCCGTTCGTGTTCTCGCGTTCCGGGTGGGCGGGCCTGCAGCGCTACGGCGGTACCTGGTCCGGTGACGTGGCCACGGGGTGGCCGGGGCTGCGGGCGTCGCTGGCGCTGGTGCTGGGGCTGGGGTTGTGCGGGGTGCCGTACTCCGGGCCGGACGTGGGCGGGTTCGACGGGAGTCCGTCGCCCGAGCTGTATCTGCGGTGGTTCCAGCTGGGCGCGTATCTGCCGCTGTTCCGGACGCACGCGGGTCTGCGGGCGGGGCGCAGGGAGCCCTGGGAGTTCGGTCCCCGGGTGCTGGAGCACGCGCGTGAGGCGCTCGTCGAGCGGCGGCGGCTGCTGCCGTACTTCGTGACGCTGGCGCACCTGGCGCGGCGCACCGGGGCGCCCTATGTGCGGCCGGTGTGGTGGTCGGCGCCGGAGGACCGGGCGTTGCGGGACTGCGAGGACGCCTTCCTGCTGGGCGACTGTCTGCTGGTGGCGCCGGTGCTGGAGCCGGGGGTCGAACGGCGTGCGGTGCGGCTGCCGCGGGGGCGCTGGTACGACACGGTGACGGAACGGGCGTACGAGGGGCCGGCGCAGGTGGTGGTCGACGCGCCCTTGGGGCAGATTCCGGTGTTCGCGCGCGCGGGTGCCGTCCTTCCGGTGCGGGGGGACGACGGAGGGCTGGAGCTGGAGGTGTGGGCGCCCGCCCCGGGGCGGGGCGGAGGCGGGCTGGTCGTGCCGGACGCGGGCGACGGCTGGGAGGAGCCGGAGGTCGAGCGTTATGCCGTGCGGTGGGAGGGCCGGCGGCTGGTCGTCGAGCGGGAAGGGGAACGGGAGGGGGACCGGAAAGCGGACCGGAAGAGTGAGGGCGCTCCGGGTGAGCCGCCGTATCCGGTGCGGGTGCGGGGGGTCGCGGAGGGCCGGGGTCAGGTGTAGCGGCCCTCGAACCAGGCCCGTACGGCCAGGGTGTGCAGGGGGAAGGCGAGTTCCTCCGGGGCTCGCAGCAGGTGCCGGCCGTCGGTCTCGTCCGTGGCGGAGAAGGGCGGGAGGCCGTCGGCCGGGCGCTGCGGGAGGAGACCGAACAGCAGCAGGTGGCCGTCGGGTGAGCTCATCGCGTCGGCGAGCCGTACGTCGCCGCTCTCCGCGTCGATGCCCGTCTCCTCCCGGAGTTCGCGGACGACGGCCTGCCGCCAGTCCTCGCGGTCGTCGAGGTAGCCGCCGGGCAGGGCGACGCCCCCGCGCGCGGGGGCCACGGTCCGGGTGATGACGACCAGGGCGGTGCCGTGTGCGTCGTGGACCGGCTGGAGGGCGACCGCGACCGGCAGGGGGTTGCGGTAGGCCGTGGTGCCGCAGGCCGGGCAGGTGCGGGGCCAGCCGGAGGCGCCCTGTCCGTAGGGCGATCCGCAGCTCGAACAGTGGCTGCCCGGGGTGGGGTGGGAGGGACGGGAGTAGTGGGTGGGGTGTGGGGCTGACACGTGGCGGACTGTATCGGGGGGGAAGAGGGCGGCTTCGGTGGGTGGTTGCAGGGGCGGGCGGGTGATTGCGGGAGCGGGTGGGTGATTGCGGAGGTGGGTGGGTGATTGCGGGAGTGGGCGGGTGATTGCGGGAGTGGGCGGGTGATTGCGGGGGTGGGCGGGTGGTCCGGTTGTGTGGTGGTTCAGCGGTTCAGTGGTTCGGCGGGTGGGGTGAGGGACTTCGTGGAGACGGGGAAGTCGAAGTAGGTGTCCGGGTAGGGCTCGGGCTTGTAGGTGTAGTGCCACCACTCCTCGGCCAGGTTGACGAAGCCGGCGTCCTCCAGGGTGGTCTTGAGCAGCAGGCGGTTGGCTCGCTGTTCGCCCTGGACGCGCGGGTCGAGGGTGTGCGAGAGGGTGTCGAAGCAGTCGAAGCCCGTGCCCATGTCGACGGAGTTGTCGGGGAAGCGCTCGTCCTGGGGCGCGTAGCACGGCACGAGCGGTTGCCCGGGGCGGTACGGGCGGGTCGGCTTCGCCGGGAGCCGGACGAGGGTCAGGTCCACCGTCGAGCCGCGGCTGTGGCCGGACTTCTCCGCGATGTAGCCGTCCGCGAAGAGGCGGGTCTTGTCGACCTTCGGGTAGAACTCGCCCTTCATGGTCTGGTCGTCGAGGTCCTTCGCCCAGCGGACGAAGTGATCGACGGCGCGTTGCGGGCGGTAGCAGTCGTACACCTTGAGGCTGTAGCCCTCGGGCAGGAGGCGGAGCTGGGCCCGGTGGAGGGCCTCTGCGGCGGGACGGGTGAGGAGGCAGAGGGGCCGGCGGTAGCCGTCGATGCGCTCGCCGACGAAGTTGTGCCGGGTGAAGTAACGGATCTCCTGGAGGATCGTCGGGTCCACGCTGCTCAGGCTGACGAAGTCCTTCGGCGCCTTGGGGCCCGGTGTCTTCTGGGTGGGGGTGAGGGAGGCGGGGGTGGTGGGATCGGCGGCGAGGGCGGGGGACGCGGCGGCGGGCGCGGGGGAAGCGTCGGTGGTGGGAGCGGCGGCGGCCAGGGTGAGCAGGGTCGCGAATGCGGTGGTCAGGCCGCGTACCGTGATCGGGAGTCGTGTCATGCTCTCTTCATCTATCAGGCGTGGGGCGGGCAGGGGAAGCGCTGCGGGACGGGTGCCGGTCCGGTATCTGCGGGGACCGGACCGGAACCCTGCGTGAACGTCTCGTGAACTGCGCCTGGGCGGGCGCCGGCACCGCCATCATGCTCCCGTGCACTCCTGGACGGACACTCTCCGCTTCGCCTTCCAACCAGTGGTCAACCTGACGACCGGCGGAGTCGCGGCACTGGAGATACTCGCCCGCCCGGAGACCGGGGACGTCCTCGCCGAGGCCCGCCGCGATCCCGGGCTCGACGGAAGACTGGCGGGGGCGGCGGTCCGGGCGGCGGTGCACCGGGAGACGCTGCTGCCGCTGCACGTCAACGTGTTCGCCGGCACGCTGGCCGACCTCGGCGGGGTGCCGGCGCTGCGCGACGCCGTCCGGGAGACGGGGCGCATGCCGTGGGAGGTGACGGTCGACGTCTGCCCGCCGTACACGCATGTGCCGCGAGCTGCCTTGCTGGAGGCGGTGTCCACGCTACGGAGTCAGGGATTCCGCATCTGCGCGGACGGGGTCGGGGACGGGGACGCGCCGCTGCGGCTGCTCACCGACATGGCGCCGGAGCTGGTGAAACTCGACGCGTCGCTGCTCGCCCGGCCGGCGGCGGTACGGGCGATGCGGACGCTCTGCGACGAGCTGGGGGCGCTGCTGGCCGTGGAGGGGGTGGAGACCGAGGCGCAGTGCGCGGCCGCACGGGCGGCCGGGGCTCAGCTGGCCCAGGGGGAGCTGCTGGCGCCGCCGGCGCGGCTGCCCGCGACGGATGTGTACGTTCCGGCGCCCCGGTCCCTCGGTTTCCCGCCGGCGTCCCGGCCCGGGCCGTCGGTGCGGGAGTTCGTGCGGCCCGCCGCGCTGCTGCCCGCGACCGCGTCCGCGGGCCAGGTGCGGGCGCTGCTGACCGGGACGCCGGAGGTGTCCGGCGTGCTGCTGGTGGACCGGGCCGGGGTGCCGGTGCGGTCGGTGCACCGCTCCCGGTTCCTGCTGTCGATGTCGGGGCGCTACGGGCACGCCCTGTACGCCGACCGGCCGGCCGCCAAGCTCGGTGATCCGCCACGGACGGTGGGGCTCGACGCGACCGCGTGGGAGGTGCTGGACGTGGTGGCGGTCGGCGGGCGGGACCGCACGTCGGACGATGTGGCCGTCGTCGACGAGGGCGGACGGTGCGTGGGTGTCGTACGGCTCGCGGACCTCGTACGGGCGCTGGCCGAGAGCCGGGTGGAGGAGGCCGCGGGGCTGAATCCGCTGACGCGGCTGCCCGGGTCGGACGCGATCACCGGCGAGGTGGACCGGCGGATCGCGGAGGGGCGGGCGTTCGCGCTGAGCTGGCTGGACGTGGACCACTTCAAGCAGGTCAACGATGGGTCCGGTTTCGCGGCGGGCGACGAGCTGATCCGGGGGGTCGGGCGGGTGCTGCAGCGGGTGGCGGACGGGTCGGTGGCGGGCGGGCGGACGGTGGGTGGGAGAACGCCGGCCGGTGCGACGTGTGTGGGGCACATCGGCGGGGACGACTTCCTGGTGCTCACCGATCCGGAGGGGCTGGCCCCGCTGGCCGCCTCGGTGCTGGACGTGTCCTGGTCGGCCGGTGGCAAGTCCGTGACGCTGTCGCTGGCGACGGTTCTGTGCGCGCCGGGCAGCGTGGCGGACCATCGGCAGGCGGCCGCCTGTCTGGCGCCGCTGAAGAAAGCCGCGAAGGGGCTTCACGGGGCCAGTTGGGTGGTGGGCCGGGCCGGGGTGCCGGGGCACGAGGTCCGCCGTGGTGCGGCGCCGGAGACGGAGACGGGCCCGGAGGCGGTTCCGGGGCCGGAGACGGTTCCGGGGCCGGAGACGGTTCCGGGGCCGGGGCGGGCGGGGCATGCGGTGACGGAGACGGCCGGGTGCGCGGTGACGGAGATCGCGCAGGAGTGAACGGGACGGCGGCGCGCCGTTCCTGGCGGGTGGTCGAGCGGACAGGGCGGGCGGCGCGCCGTTCCTGACGGCAGGGTGGGTGGATGGGTAGGGGGGACGAACGGGCCGTGCCGCGAGGCGGCGTCGGCGTGCGCCCGGCGAGGGCCGGCGTGCGGCCGGCGTGCGGCCGGGTGGCCCGTAACCATTGCCGTCGGCGTCCTTGACGGTCCCTGGGCACCGATGAACACTTCCGGTGTCAGCCGACATCGCCGTACATCTCGTCGTATTCCGGTACTGCGCCGGGCGGGTCCCGCTGTGGCAAGGGCCGTTCCCCCACGGACGGTTCGGCTGCGACGGCACGCTCGTCACGGACGCCGGGCGGGGCTCGGGACCTCCCCTCCCCCGGCGGAAACCGCCGTGGGAAACGCACCCTGCAGCACTGGAGGGCCGGGGCCGGTCGTCCTGGGCCCGGGCTGGGAGCCGCCATGGGCAACGGAGACATTTTCGTCGGCGAGACCATCGGTACGGCGATCCTGATTCTCCTCGGCACGGGCGTCTGCGCCGCCGTCACCCTGCGCCACTCCAAAGCGCGGGCCTCGGGGTGGGTGGTGATCGCGTTCGGCTGGGGGTTCGGCGTCCTGGCGGGGGCGTACACCGCCGCTCCCCTGTCCGGCGGGCATCTCGATCCCGCCGTCACCCTCGGCATCGCCGTCGAGACCGGGGAGTGGGGCAAGGTCTGGGTCTATCTGCTGGGTCAGACGGCCGGTGCGGTGCTCGGGGCGGGGCTGTGCCGCCTGACGTACTTCGCCCAGTTCCAGGCCAACGTGCGCGAGACGGGGGCGGCGGAGGCGGCGGCGGGGAGGGGAGTGCTGAGGGGACGGCGGACGAGCCGGTTCCCACGCTCGGCATCTTCTCGACGGTCCCGGAGATCCGGAACCCGGTCGCCAACCTGGTCACGGAGATCATCGCAACGGTCGGGCTGGTGCTGCCGGTCCTCGCCTTCGGACTGACCGAGGGGCTCGGCGAGCCCGGGACGCAGGTGCTGATCGTCTCGCTGCTCGTGGTCGGCATCGGCCTCTCCCTCGGCGGGCCGGCCGGCTACGCCGTCAACCCGGCCCGTGACCTCGGCCCGCGCCTCGTGCACACGTTCCTGCCGATCCCCGACAAGGGGACCTCCGACTGGGGCTACGCCTGGGTCCCGGTCGCCGGCCCGCTGATCGGCGGGGCGCTCGCGGGCCTCCTCTGCAACGCGGCCTTCTGAGCGGACGCCTCGTCGCCTCGTCGCCTCGTCGCCTCGGCCGAGGTGATCGGATCGATCGTCTCAATCGTCTCGACCGTCTCGACCGCCTTCCGGAATCCAGACCAAGGGGTGGCCATGCCGGGCAACGACGCCCAGTACGTCGCCGCGATCGACCAGGGCACCACCTCCAGCCGCTGCATCGTCTTCGACCGGAACGGCGCCGTCGTCGCCGTCGACCAGCGCGAGCACCGCCAGATCTTCCCCAAGCCCGGCTGGGTGGAGCACGACGCCGCCGAGATCTGGTCCAAGGTGCAGGCCGTGGTGGCCGGGGCACTCGCCAAGGCGGGGCTGCGGGCCGAGCAGCTCGGCGCGCTGGGCATCACCAACCAGCGGGAGACGACGGTCCTGTGGGACCGCGCCACGGGCAAGCCGGTGCACAGTGCACAACGCGACCGTGTGGCAGGACACGCAGTCGCGTCCCTGTGCAGGCAGCTGGGGGGCGCGGACGGGCAGGACCGCTTCCGCGAACAGACCGGGCTGCCGCTCGCCAGTTACTTCTCCGGTCCCAAGGCCGCCTGGCTGCTCGACAACGTGCCGGGGCTGAGGGCGCGTGCCTGGCGCGGGGAGATCGCCTTCGGCACCCTCGGCTCCTGGCTGATCTGGAACCTCACCGGCGGTCCGGACGGCGGGCGGCACGTCACCGATGTCACCAACGCCTCCCGCACCCTGCTGATGAGCCTGCGAACGCTCCGGTGGGACGCGTCCGTCCTGCCCGAGATCAGGTCCTCCGCCGAGGTGTACGGCACCGCCGTCGGGCAGCTCTCCGGCGTGCCCGTCGCCTCCGCGCCGGGCGACCGGCAGGCCGCCGTGTTCGGGCATGCCTGTTACGGCATGGGCACGGCGAAGAACACGTACGGCACGGGCAGTTTCCTGCTGCTCAACACGGGGAGCCGGCCCGTGCCGTCGAAGAGCGGCCTGCTGACGACGGTGGGCTACAAGATCGGTGACGAGGCGCCCGTCTACTGCCTGGAGGGGTCGATCGCCCTCACGGGCGCGCTCGTGCAGTGGTTCCGCGACCAGCTCGGCATCATCCGCAGCGCCGACGAGATCGAACCGCTGGCGGCGAGCGTGGCGGACAACGGCGGGGCGTACATCGTGCCCGCGTTCTCGGGTCTGTTCGCGCCGTACTGGCGCTCGGACGCGCGCGGTGTCGTCACCGGGCTCACCCGGTACGTGACGAAGGCGCACCTCGCGCGCGCGGTGCTGGAGGCCACCAGCCGGCAGACGCGGGAGGCCGTGGACGCCATGTACCAGGACTCCGGGGTGCGGATCACGGTGCTGAAGGTCGACGGGGGCATGACGAGGAACAACCTGCTCATGCAGCACCAGGCGGACGTGCTGGGTGTGCCCGTCATCCGGCCCAGGGTCTCCGAGACGACCTGCCTGGGCGCCGCCTACGCGGCCGGGCTGGCCACGGGCATGGGGAACGGCCTCGGCGAGCTCGGGTCGCACCGGCAGCGGGACGCCGAGTGGACGCCGGCGATGGGGGCCTCCGTACGGGACCGGGAGTACCGCAACTGGCGCAGGGCCGTGGAGAAGAGCTTCGGCTGGGTGGAGGAGGGAGAGGAGGACGCGTAGGCACGCGCGCGTGGGGTGTCCTTCGTGGGGTGTCCTTCGTGGGGTGTCCTTCGTGGGGTGTCCTTCGTGGGGTGTCCTTTTTCGTTGCGGTCCGTGCCCCGGGCGGCGGGGTACGGCCGGACGGGTGCGGGTCGTGCCCGTGCGTCAGACGGTGGCGGTGGTGCGGCGGCCGGCGGCGGTCGCCATGGCGTGCTGGACGACGCCGACCAGGACCTCCTTGACCGACTCCCGCTCACGGGCGTCGCACATCACCACGGGAACGCCGGGGTCGAGGTCGAGGGCCCGGCGGATGTCCTCCGCGGGGTAACGGGCCGCTCCGTCGAAGCAGTTGACGCCGACGAGGAACGGCAGGGAGCGGCGTTCGAAGTAGTCGACGGCCGCGAAGCAGTCCTCCAGGCGGCGGGTGTCGGCGAGGACGACGGCGCCGAGCGCGCCCTCGGCGAGTTCGTCCCACATGAACCAGAACCGCTCCTGGCCCGGTGTGCCGAAGAGGTAGAGCACCAGGTCCTCGCGCAGGGTGATGCGCCCGAAGTCCATGGCGACGGTGGTGGTGCGCTTGCCTTCCACTCCGCTGAGGTCGTCCAGGGGGCGCCCGGCCTCGGTGAGCAGTTCCTCGGTGCGCAGCGGCCGGATCTCGCTGACCGCGCCGACGAGGGTGGTCTTGCCCACGCCGAAGCCGCCGGCCACCAGGATCTTGAGCGTGACGGGCTCGACCGGGGGCTTGCCACGCTGGGAACGCCCGAAGATCATCGGTCTCTTCTCTCTTCTCCTGCTCGGTACTGGACGGGGCCGGTGGCGGAGGAACGGGTCCTCCGCCACCGGGAGTTCGCCGCCGGGAGTCCGCCACCGGGAGTCCGCCACCGGGAGTTCGCCGCCGGGAGTCCGCCACCGGGAGTCCGCCACCGGGAGTTCGCCGCCGGGAGTCCGCCACCGGGAGTTCGCCGCCGGGAGTTCGCCGCCGGGGCGTCGCCGGGCGTCGCCAGGGTGCCCACGGCTGCCGTGCCCGCGGTTTCGTCCACGGCCGCGCCGTTCACAGTGCCCGGAGGCCGTCGATCACATCACGCAGAATGCTCTCGTCCGGCAGTTCGGCCGGGGGCACGGGCCGCGTCACCCGGACGAACTCCGCGTCCACGAGGTCCCCTATGAGGACCCGTACGACGCCGACGGGCAGGTCGAGCTCGGCGGCGAGTTCGGCGACCGACTGCGGGGCGTCGTGGCACAGTCCGACGATGTCCACGTGTTCCGGGGACAGGGTCGCGTCCGCCTCCGGGTCGCCGGCGCGGGGGTCGGCGACGACCAACGCGATGAGGTCGAGGCGGTGCTGGGCCGCACTGGTGGTGCGGCCGCGGGTCATGGCATACGGGCGGACGACCGGTCCGGCCTCGTCGTCGAACCAGTGGCTTCTTCCCTGACCGTCTGCGCTCATGTCATCCCACTACCCGCCCGAGGGCAGATCGGTGCGCGGGGCGGTGCCCAGATGGACACCGACCCGCTTGACGAGGAGGGTCATCTCGTAGGCGACCTGGCCGATGTCCGAGTCGGCGTCGGACAGGACGGCGAGGCAGCTGCCGTCCCCGGCCGCGGTGACGAACAGGAAGGCGTCGTCGAGTTCGACGACCGTCTGCCGGACGCTGCCCGCCTCGAAGTGACGCCCCACGCCCTTGGCGAGGCTGTGGAAGCCGGACGCCACGGCGGCGAGGTGCTCGCTGTCCTCCCGGGTCAGATCCTTGGACACCCCCGTCGGCAGGCCGTCGCCGGACAGGACGACGGCCTTGCGGATGCTCGCGACGCGGTCCACCAGGTCGTCGAGGAGCCAGTTCAGCTCTCCCTTGGCGGTCGCGGTGTGGCCGGTCGCCTTCGGTGCGGTCATCGACCGTCCCCCTTTGTCGTTCGGTGTGGTGCTGTGCCGCTGTGGGCGTCGTCGCCCGCGGCGTCCTCCTCGCGGCCGCGTCGCCAGCCGCGCTGGAGCGCGGCCATACGGCTGCGTACTTCCTCGGCGTCCCGTTCGGCCGGGTCCGCAGGGTCCTCGGCGGGCCGCTCGGGCTCCTGTCTGAGCTGGGGGGCCAGGCTGGCCTGCCGGACGCGGCGGGGCAGCGGGACCGGTTCCGGCCGGTCCGCGCCCGCGCCCGCGCCCGCCGGAGGAGCCTCGCCGGGTCTCGCCCGCCGGGTGCGGTCGGGCACCGGGCGGCCGTGGGAGCTGACCAGCTTGGGCGTACGGCGGCGGGGCAGCGGGACCGGGCCGGCCGGGTGGTCCACCGGGCCGGGCCGGGCCTCGGTCCCGTCCGGGCCGGGCCGGGCGTCGGTGCCCTCGGTGTCCTTGGACCTCTTGGGCCCCTTGGCCTCCTTGGCCTCCTTGGTCTCCTTGGTCTCCTTGGAGTTGGACCCCTTGGAGCCCTCCGGACCGGTGGTTCCGCGGTCCGGATCGCCGGGGCGGTGTCCCGGGTCGGCCTTCGCGGGCGCGCGGGAGGGACGTGGGCGGAACAGCCCGCCGCGTTCGCCGTCCTCGTCGCCGAGCGCGCCCGGGAAGTCGGCGAGGGCGTCCAGGTCGACCGGCGCCTCCAGTTCGACGGGCCCGTCCAGGAGGGAGGCGGGCGGGCCGGGCAGGTGCGCGGGTACCTGGGTAAGGGCGCGGCGCCGTTCCTCCGGTTCGTGCTTCTTCGCCCGCTGGGGCCGGTCGAGGCGGAAGCCGGTGCCGTTGGTGTCCGGGGCGTCGTCCGTGAGCAGCGCGTCGGGGAGGAAGACGACGGCGGTGGTGCCTCCGTACGGGGAGGGCTGGAGGGAGACCCGGACGTTCTGCCGCTGCGCGAGCCGGCTGACCACGAACAGGCCGAGCCGGTCGGTGTCGGACAGCTCGAACTCCGGTGTCTCGGCGAGCCGGAGGTTGGCGTCGAGGAGGGCGTCGGCCGTCATGCCGAGGCCACGGTCGTGGATCTCCAGGGTGAAGCCGTTGGCGACCCGTTCGCCCACGACCTGCACGGCGGTGTGCGGAGGCGAGAACACGGTCGCGTTCTCCAGGAGTTCGGCCACGAGATGGGTGAGGTCCGCGACGGCCGGGCCGGTGACGGCGATCCGGGGCAGCCGGCGGACCTCGATGCGCTCGTAGTCCTCGACCTCGGCGACGGCGGCCCGGACCACGTCCATGAGCTGGATGGGTTTGCGCCACTGCCGGGAGGGGGCGGCACCGGAGAGGATGACGAGCCCCTCGGCGTGCCGGCGCATGCGGGTGGTCAGGTGGTCGAGGCGGAAGAGGTCGGCGAGTTCACCGGTGTCCTCGGTCCTGCGTTCCATGGTGTCGAGCAGGGTGAGCTGCTTGTGGAGCAGGACCTGGCTGCGGCGGGCGAGGTTGACGAAGACCTCGGAGACGCCGGCGCGCAGCTCGGCCTGTTTGACGGCGGCTTCGACGGCGGCGCGCTGGAGGGTGTTGAGGGCCTGGCCGACCTCGCCGATCTCGTTCTTGGCGTACTCCAGCCGGGGCACCTCGGTCTCCACGTCGACCTGTTCGCCGGCGGAGAGGCGGCGCATGACGCTGGGCAGGCGTACGCCGGACGCCTCGTGGGCCTCCAGGCGCAGCTGCCTGAGATCGCGGATGAGGCCGCGGCCGACGCGGACGGACAGGAAGAGGGAGACCAGCACGGCCAGCAGCCCGAGGACGCCGGCGACGACCGCCTTGGCGATGACGGCCATCGCGACCGGGCGGACGCGGCCCTGGTAGCGGTCGGCGGCCCGGTCGTCGAGGGCGCCCAGCTCGTCGAGCACCTTCCCGGCGGCGGTGTCCCAGCTCCGGGCGGTGACGCCACTGGGCAGGCCGGTCCCGGAGGAGGCGGCCGAGGAGACGGCCGCCTCCTCGGCCACGCGCAGCGGCGCGGAGGCGGCGTTCTTCCAGAAGCGCTCGTAACGGCCGCGCTCGGCGGCGGGCAGCAGCGGCAGGTTGAGCTCGTACATCTGGGTGCGCTGGGCCACGAGGTCGGAGACGTCCCGGATCTCGGCGCGGGTCAGCCGGCCGGAGACCAGGGCGGACCCCAGGAGGGCGTCCTCTCGGGAGAGCAGTTCGCGCGCGCGGGAGATGTTGACGAGCGCGCGGTACTGCTTGTCCAGCTCGACGTTGTCGACGACGTGGAGGTCGGCGAGCAGGATCTGGCACGAGTCGACCAGGCGGTTGTAGAGGACGAGGGCCTGGGCGCGGTCGACGGTGCCGTCCTCGACGGTACGGCGCAGGGACTCGATGCCGCGGAAGGCGTCCAGGACGGCGGTCAGCCGGTCGTCCTCACCCCGGCTCAGCGCGTCGCGTACGTCGGGTGTCCCCGCGTTCTCGCGGACCTCGGCCACGGCCCGGTCGGTGGCGGTACGGCTGCGGCGCAGGGCGGTGAGGCCGTCGGAGGCGCGCGGGTCGGCCAGGTAGACGAGGGTCTGGCGGCGTTCCTGCTGCAGGACGCGGACGGTGTCCTCGACGGGGTAACCGATCTTCTCCACGACGGACGACACGTCGAACAGCCGGCTCGCCTCGCGTCCCGTGAGCACGGTGGCGAAGGCCCAGATGGCGGTCAGGGACATCAGCGGCACGAGCAGCAGCGCCACGATCTTCCGGCGGATCGACGTCCCGCGAAAGCGCATGGCCTCCCCCAGCTCGACCCCCACCGACAGGGGTACGCATGTGCGTCAACAAACGGCGCGAGCCTACTACCGTCACACAGATAACTCGAAGACCCTTCCGGAGGCCGAACTTCCGCACCGGCGAGACGAAATGAGACGTTGTCCGGCCATTGCGGGAGATTGTCTCCCGGCATGCGGGCAGCGGATACGGCGGCGAAGTGCCGGCGGGGAAGGGGCTTTGGCCGGATCGCTTCGCCTGCCGGGAATCCGCGGGGAGGCGCGGGAATCTTGAAGAGGCACCGTTCGTCCTAATCCATGGGCCGTCCACGGGCCGTCCGGTCCGTGGACCAGGGAGCGGAATCGGTCAGGGAAGCCGTGTCCCGCGTCCGGGCGGCGTAGAGCGGCGTAAGCCGGGCAGCCACTGGGAAACCGGGTCATCCGGAACGGGGCAGGCGGTCTGGTGGCGGTGGGGAGTGACACGTTGATGGGGACGGCGGAGCGGCGCGAGACGCCGGGGGACGGCGGGACGGCGCATCCGACGGCACGGCCGGGCCCCGGGGCACCGGAGCACGGCATACCGGCGGGCGGGCGCGGAGCGGCCGGGCGGGTAGTGGCGCACGCGGGCGGGGCCGGCGGGGGCGGCGAGGTCGATGGGGGCGTCGGGGCCGATGGAGGCGTCGGGGCCGATGGGAGCGGAGCCGAGGCGCGGCAGCAGCCGGCCTACCGGCCTCTGTGGGTGGAGGAACCGGCCCGGCGGCGCCGGCTGCCGGACCCGGTGCGTACAGCGGCCGTGCGGGCGGTGCTCGTCATCGCCGTGACACTGATTCAGGCGATGGTGGCGTTCCTGTGCACGCTGGCCGGTTCGTGGCTGGCGTTCCCCATGGTGATCAGCAGTGTGGCCAGCACGGTGGTGGCCACGTGGGGGGTGCTCGACGTCTGGGTGACCCGCCAGGTCTGGAACCAGCGTCACGGGGTGGTGTCGACGCCGAGCAGCACGGCACGGGCCCTGCGGCGCGAGCGGCGCAGGGTCCGGCGCCGGGCGAGGGCCGACGAGCGGGCCAAGGAACGGATACGGCGGCAGGGCGGTGCCGGGCAGTTGTCGCATCCCTGAGGACCGGTGCGTTCGAGGAGCGGGCATCCGGAAGGGCATGACCGACGGGGGCATGACCCGCAATGCACGATCGACGGGAACATGACCGGAAGGGCACGACCCGCAATGCACGATCGACGGGGACATGACCGGAAGGGCATGACCCGCAGGGCGGCAAGCCCTCGTGGGGTGGTGGCCGGCCTCGTCCCGCGCGGCGTGGGCCGGCCGCCCGGCGCCGGTCACAGCGGCGCCGGCTGCACCCCGTCCGCCGCACGGGCGAGTTCGCGCCGGGCCCGCATGAAGGCGTGCGGCCGGTCCACGGAGAGGACGGCGGTCGTACGGCCGCCCCGCTCGTAGCGGGCGAGGAAGCCACCCTCGGCGGGAGCACCGTCGGCGATGCCGCCCTCGGCGATGCGGACGGAGTCGCCGTCCTCGCGCCGGCCGGCGAACTGGAGGCGCGCGCCGTACTGGTCGGACCAGAAATACGGCACCGTCCGCGCGGTCGCGACCGTGCGTCCGGCGAGCAGGTTGGCCACGGCGGCCCGGGGCTGCTCCGTGGCGGCGGTCCAGTGCTCGGCGCGGGTACCGCCGACGCGGGCGACGTCGCCGACGGCGACCACCTGCGCCAGGGCCGTCACACAGCCGTCGTCGCACAGGACGCCGTCGTGCAGGGCGAGCGCCGAGCCCGCCAGCCAGGCGGTGTTGGGGGTGGCGCCGATGCCGACGACCACGACGTCCGCGGGGAGGATCCGGCCGTCGGTGAGCTCCACGCCGGTGACCGCGACCGTGCCGCGCAGTCCGGCGACGCCGGTGCCGGTGATCAGGCCGGTGCCGCCGCGTCGGTGCAGGGCGGCGCAGACCGCGGCCATCTCGGCGCCCAGGTGGGGCACGAGGGGCAGGGCGGCTGCCTCGACGACGGTCACGGCGTGGCCGAGCGCGGCGCAGGACGACGCGGTCTCGGCACCGATGAAACCGCCGCCGATGACGACGACCCGGCGCGGGCCACGCGTGAGTTCCTCCCGCAGGGCACGGGCGTCGTCGAGGGTACGCAGCGTATGGACGCCGGCGAGGCTGTCGCCGGGCAGGCGGCGGGCCGAGGCTCCGGTGGCGATGACGACGCCGTCGGTGGAGACGGTGCGGCCGTCGCCGAGCAGCACGGTGCGGCCCCGGGCGTCGAGGCCGCGGGCGCGGACGCCGAGAAGCCACTCGGCGTCCAGCGCTGCGGCCTCCTCGGCGTCGGTGAGGGCGAGTTGCGTCTCGTCGGCGCGGCCGGTGAGGAACTCCTTGGACAGGGGCGGACGGTCGTACGGGAGGTGGGGCTCGTCCCCGACGATCACCAGCCGTCCGTCGTAGCCCTGGGCGCGCAGTTCCCGGGCGGCGTACAGGCCGGCGAGGGAGGCGCCGACGACGGTCACGGTCCTCATGGGGTGCGGCTCCTCACGGAGTGAACGGCATGGGCGGCACGGTCGGCTCGGACGGCACGGGTGTGGTCCGCCGGGCGGACCGCCGGAGCGGGACGGGATGCCGGGGTGTTCATGCGGCCGTTCCCTCCTCGGCGGTGAGGTGGACGTGGATCACGCCGTCGTCGACGGTGACGCGGTGGGTACGGACGGGGCGGCGGGCCGGGAGGCAGGTCGGCCGGCCGGTGCGGAGGTCGAACGAGGCGGCGTGCAGCGGGCATTCGACCAGGCAGCCCTCCAGCCAGCCCTCGGAGAGGGAGGCGTCCTGGTGGGTGCAGGTGTCGTCGATGGCATACAGCTCGCCGTCGTCGGTGCGGAACACGGCGACGGGCGGGGTCGTCTCGAGGCGGACGGATTCGCCCTCGGGGAGGTCTTCGAGGCGGCAGACGGGAATCACGGTCCCCCCTCTCGGTCCGGGACACGTGGTCCGGACCCGTGTGGTCCAGGCAGGCAGGACGTTCAGGGAATGGTGGCGGGGTGATGCGGTGAAACGTGGTGGGGTGGTGCCGCGGGCCATATCCGGGCCCACGTCCGGTCCCCACGTCCGGTCTCCGTGTCCGGGGCCCGCATCCGGGTTCCGCGTTCGAGGCCCGCGTCCGGGGCCTGGCTGCGGGATCTTCCCCTTCCGGGATCCGAACGCTTCGGTAACATGGTGTTTCGCATGGCGCATGGAACCGCGCCGTGCGCAACAGAATCCGGGCGGGGTGACCGTCGCGTCAAGGGTTTCCCGCAGATGCGGCCCGAACCGGGCCGACAGGTGGTGAGAGTCGAGCCATGTCCCGCACCCAGAAGCAGTCCGACCGCGGTGAGCAGCGCGCGGAGAACCCGGCCAGGACCGGCGGCAGAGGCGCGGCGAGCGCGGTCCAGTCGGTGGACCGCGCCGTGAGTGTGCTGGAGATCCTCGCCCGGCACGGCGAGGCGGGCGTCACCGAGATCGCCGACGAGCTGGGGGTGCACAAGTCCACGGCGTTCCGGCTGCTCGGCGTCCTGGAGAACCGCGGCCTGGTGGCCCAGGCCAAGGACCGCGGCAAGTACTACCTGGGGGCCGGCGTACTGCGCCTGGCCGGGGCGGCGGCCGTGCGGCTGGACATCTCCCAGGAGGGCGTCCCGGTCTGCCGGGAACTCGCCGACGAGCTCGGCGAGACGGTGAACATCGCGGTGCTCGACGACGACGCGGCGGTCAACATCATGCAGGCACGCGGCACCGCGTCCGTCACGGCGCAGAACTGGCTCGGCCGCCGCACCCCCTTGCACGCCACCTCCAGCGGGAAGGTGCTGCTCGCGCATCTGCCGCCCACCCTGCGCGAGGGCCTGCTCGCCCGCCCGCTGCACCGGTTCACCGAACGCACCGTCACGGGCGCCTCGGTGCTCCGCGGCGAGCTGGAGGCCGTGGTCGAGCAGGGGTACGCCGCCACGCTGGAGGAGCTGGAGGTGGGCCTGACGGCGGTGGCGGCGCCCGTCCGCGCGCACGACGGCAAGGTGATCGCCGCGATCAGCGTGTCGGGGCCGGTGTACCGGCTGACGCCCGACCGGCTGCCGGAGCTGGCCAAGCGCACGGTGGCGGCTGGCGCGGAGCTCTCCCGCCGCATGGGGTACGGCGGACTCTGACGGCCACTCGCCGTACGGGCCCCCTCCCCTGACGTCCACCCGCCGTACGGGCCCCCTCCCCTGACGTCCACCCGCCGTACGGACCACGGCCCCCTGATGTCCACCCGCCGTACGGACCACGGCGGGCTCCGACGCCCACCCGCCCTGCGGACCGGCGGGCTTTGACGCCCGCTCACCGCACGAGCCGCAGCAGTCCCCGGCGCTCACCCGCCGCAGGGGAACGGCCGACGGGTCGGGGCCGGTGCGGGACCGGCATGCGCCCGGTCCGGCGCCGCTGTGTGTCCGGCGCCGCTGTGTGTCCGGCGCCGCTGTGTGTCCGGCGCCGCTGTGTGTCCGGCGTGTTTCCCTCCTCCCGTTCCTTTTGCCGAGGGTTGACGCGCGCCTCTTGACGGCCGCTTGACGGCGTTCTCACTATGTTCCTCATCGCGCAACCCATCGTGCATTGCGCAACAGCAGAGGAGCTTGGACGTGCCACATGAGGTCCGTGCCGTAGTCGCTGTCGCCCAGGGAGCACCCGTCGAGGTGCAGACGATCGTCGTCCCCGACCCGGGGCCCGGAGAGGTACTCGTCACCGTGCAGGCATGCGGGGTCTGTCATACGGATCTGCACTACCGCCAGGGGGCGATCACGGACGACTTCCCGTTCCTGCTGGGCCACGAGGCGGCCGGCACGGTCGAGGCGGTCGGCGAGGGGGTCACGGACCTGGCGCCCGGCGACTACGTGGTGCTGGCCTGGCGCGCGCCCTGCGGAAGCTGCCGTTCCTGTCGCCGGGGCCGCCCCTGGTACTGCTTCGACTCCCGCAACGCCGCCCAGCCGATGACCCTGGCGGACGGCACCCCGCTCGCCAACGCCCTCGGCATCGGCGCCTTCGCCGAGAAGACGCTGGTCGCAGCGGGTCAGGCGGTGAAGGTCGACCCGGCCGCCCGTCCGGAGGCCGCGGGTCTGATCGGCTGCGGGGTGATGGCCGGCTACGGCGCCGCGGTCAACACCGGCAACGTCGGCCGCGGCGACTCGGTCGCCGTCATCGGCTGCGGCGGCGTCGGCAACGCGGCGATCGCCGGGGCCTGCCTGAACGGCGCCATGAAGGTGATCGCCGTCGACGTCGACGACCGGAAGCTGGACCAGGCGGAGAAGTTCGGTGCCACCCACACCGTCAACTCCCGCGGTACGGACCCGGTAAAGGCCGTCCGAGCGCTGACCGACGGTCATGGCGTGGACATCGCGATCGACGCGGTCGGCCGCCCGGAGACGTTCAAGCAGGCTTTCTACATGCGCGACCACGCGGGTGTGCTGGTCCAGGTGGGCGTGCCCTCCCCGGAGATGAAGGTCGAGCTGCCGCTGATCGACGTGTTCTCGCGGGGCGGCGCCGTCAAGTCGTCCTGGTACGGGGACTGTCTGCCGAGCCGGGACTTCCCGTTCCTCATCGACCAGTACCTGTACGGGCTGCTGGACCTCAACGCCTTCGTGACGGAGACGATCGCGCTGGACCAGGTGGAGGAGGCGTTCGCCAAGATGCACCGGGGCGAGGTGCTCCGCTCGGTGGTGGTGCTGTGAGCACCGGTGGTGGCGCTGCGGGCATCGGTGATGACATCTCGGGCACCACTGAAGACACCGCAGGCACCACTGAAGACACCGCAGGCACCGCTGAAGACACCCCGGGCCCCACTGAAGACACCGCAGGTACCGGTACCACCGCCGACACCGGTACCACCGCCGGCACCGGTGCCACCGCCGGCATCGGCCCCCGGGTGATCCACACCCCCGGCCACACCTGGGGCAGCCGCCCGCTCCACGCCCCCTTCCTGAACGCGGTGTTCACCGACGGCACCCTCGTCCACGGCGGCCCCGGCGCGACGGAGCGCTCCTGCTCGGACCGCGCCGCCCTCGAGGCGTCCCTGCGCTCCCGGCTGCTCACCCTGCCCGGCGGCACGGTCGTGCACACCGGGCACGGCCGGGACACCACGACCGCCGCCGAGCGGCCGTACGTGCCCGCTCCCCGACCCGCCACCCCGGCCCGCCCCTGACTCACTGCGAGCACCCACCCCGGCAAGTCCGAGCACCCACCCCGGCAAGGAGGGGCATGTCCAGCACCCCCGAACACCGGTCCCCGGCCTCCCGTTCCCCTCACTCTCCCCGCGTGGTCGTCATCGGCGCCGGCATCGTCGGCTGCTCGCTCGCCGACGAGCTGACCGCCCGCGGCTGGAACGACGTCACCGTCCTCGAACAGGGGCCGCTGCCCGCTCCCGGCGGCTCCACCTCGCACGCCCCCGGACTCGTCTTCCAGACCAGCCCGTCCCGGACCCTCACCGCGTTCGCCCGGTACACCGTCGAGAAGTTCGCCGCCCTGGAGGCGGACGGTGTCCGCTGCTTCGCCCCGGTCGGCGGTCTGGAGCTGGCCACCACCCCCGAGCGCCTCGCCGACCTGCGCCGCAAGGCGGGCTGGGCCGCCTCCTGGGGCGTGCGCGGCGAGGTCGTCAGCGCCGCGCGCTGCAAGGAACTGTGGCCGCTGATCGACGAGTCGGTGGTCCTCGGCGGCTTCCACACCCCCGACGACGGTCTGGCCCGCGCCCTGCTCGCGTGCCGTGCCCAGAGGGACCGGGCCGTCGCACGCGGCGCCCGCTTCCTGGACCGTCACACCGTCACCGGCATCGAGCGGGAGGGCGGCCGGGTCACCGGCGTGGTCACCGACCAGGGCGCCTTCCCCGCCGACCACGTCGTCTCGGCGGCCGGCTTCTGGGGCCCGGTCATCGGCCGCATGGCCGGCGTGGACGTCCCCCTGCAGCCGCTCGCCCACCAGTACGCGAAGACGGCCCCGCTCCCCGAGCTGCGCGGCGCCACCGCGGAGGCATCGAAGCCCATCCTCCGCTTCCAGGACCGCGACCTGTACTTCCGTGAGCACGGCGACCGCATCGGCATCGGCTCGTACGCCCACCGTCCTCTCCCCGTCGACCCGTTCGCGGTGCCGCCGTACGACGAGGCCCGCGCCCGGCGGATGGACATGCCGTCCTCCTACCCCTTCACCGCGGAGGACTGGGCCCCGAGCTGGGAGGACTGCCGCCGCCTGCTCCCGGCCCTGCGCGGCTCCGCCGTCGAGGAGGGCTTCAATGGCGTCTTCTCCTTCACCCCGGACGGCATGCCGGTCCTCGGCGAGTCCTCGGCGCTCCGGGGCTTCTGGCTGGCCGAGGCCGTCTGGGTCACGCACTCCGCCGGCGTGGCGAGGGCCGTCGCCGAGTGGATGGTCGACGGGCGGCCGTCCCTGGACGTGCACGAGTGCGACCTCACGCGGTTCGAGGACGCGCAGCGTTCACCGGCGTACGTCCGGGAACGCGGCGCGCGGCAGTTCGTCGAGATCTACGACGTCCTCCACCCCCTCCAGCCGCCGGAACACCCCCGTCCGCTGCGCGTCAGCCCCTTCCACGCCCGCCAGCAGCAGCTCGGCGCGTACTTCCTGGAGGGCGGCGGCTGGGAGCGCCCGCACTGGTACGAGGCGAACGCCCCGCTCGTCGACGCCCTCGGCCCGCTCCCCGCCCGCGACGCCTGGTCGGCCCGCCACTGGTCCCCCGTCGCGGCGGCGGAGGCGAAGGCGACGCGCGAGCGGGTCGCCCTGTACGACATGACCCCCCTGCGCCGCCTGGAGGTCACCGGCCCGGGCGCCCTCGCCTTCCTCGACCGCATGACCACCAACAACCTCCGCAAGAAGCCCGGCGCGGTCACCTACACCCTCCTCCTCGACGAGACCGGCGGCATCCGCTCCGACCTCACCGTGGCCCGGCTCGCCCCCGACCGCTTCCAGGTGGGCGCCAACTCCCCCGCCGACCTCGGCCACCTGCTGCGGCACGCCCCGGACGACGTGCACATCCGGGACATCACCTCCGGCACCTGCTGCATCGGCGTCTGGGGGCCGCTGGCCCGCGACCTCGTCCGGCCGCTGGCCGCCGACGACTTCTCCCACGAGGCGTTCGGCTACTTCCGCGCCAGGGAGACGTACATCGGGCACGTCCCGGTGACGGCGATGCGCCTGTCCTACGTGGGCGAGCTGGGCTGGGAGCTGTACACCACCGCCGACCTGGGACTCAGGCTCTGGGACACGCTGTGGGAGGCCGGCCGGGAGCACGGCGTGGCCGCCGCCGGGCGGTCCGCCTTCAACTCGCTGCGCCTGGAGAAGGGCTACCGCGCCTGGGGCACCGACATGACCGACGAGCACGACCCGTTCGAGGCGGGCGTCGCCTTCGCCGTCCGCATGGACAAGGGCGACTTCGTCGGCAGGGCGGCGCTCGAACGGCGGGCCGGCACCCGGAAGCGACGGCTGACCCCGCTGCTCCTGGACGACCCGGCCGCCGTCGTCCTCGGCAAGGAGCCCGTGTACGTCGACGGCTCCCCGGCCGGTTATGTGACCAGCGCCTCGTACGGCTACACGCTCGGCCGCTGCGTCGCCTACGCCTGGCTGCCGGCCGGACTGGCCACCGGGACCGGCGTGCACGTCGAGTACTTCGGCGAGAAGGTCCCCGCCACGGTCGCCGACGAGCCTTTGTTCGACCCGAAGACGACCCGCATCCGCCGCTAGGAGGCCCCGCGTGTCCCCCACCTACGACGTCGTCGTCATCGGTCTCGGCGGCATGGGCAGCGCCGCCGCCCACCACCTGTCCGCGCGCGGCGCCCGCGTCCTGGGCCTGGAGAAGTTCGGCCCGGTGCACCGGCACGGCTCCAGCCACGGCGGCTCCCGCATCACCCGCCAGTCGTACTTCGAGGACCCGGCGTACGTACCGCTGCTGCTGCGCGCCTACGAGCTGTACGACGACCTGGCGCGGGCCACCGGCCGGGAGATCGCCCTGCTGTGCGGCGGCGTGATGGTCGGCCGCCCCGGCTCGCGGACCGTGTCCGGCTCGCTGCGCTCGGCCCGGCAGTGGGACCTGCCGCACGAGATGCTGGACGCCAAGGAGATCCGCCGCCGCTTCCCGACCCTGGCGCCGCGGGACGACGAGGTCGCGCTGTACGAGGAGAAGGCCGGTCTCCTGCGCCCCGAGAACACGGTCGCCGCCCACCTCCAGCTCGCCACCCGGCAGGGTGCCGACCTGCACTTCGACGAGCCCATGACCCGCTGGGAGCCGTACCGGGACGGTGTGCGCGTGCACACCGCCGAGGACACGTACACCGCGGGCCGGCTGGTGATCTGCCCCGGCGCCTGGGCGCCGCGGCTGCTCGCCGACCTGGGGGTGCCGTTCACCATCGAACGACAGGTCATGTACTGGTTCCAGCCGACGGGCGGGGTCGGCCCGTTCCTGCCCGAGCGCCACCCCGTCTACATCTGGGAGGACGCCGGCGGCACCCAGGTGTACGGCTTCCCGGCCATCGACGGGCCGGACCTCGGCGCCAAGGTCGCCTTCTTCCGCAGGGGCCGGGTCACCACCCCGGAGACCATCGACCGGACCGTGCACGACCACGAGGTCAGGGCCATGGCCGAGCACATGTCCGGCTGCGTACCGGACCTGCCCGGCACCTTCCTCAAGGCCGCGACCTGCATGTACTCCAACACCCCGGACGAGCACTTCGTCATCGCCCGCCACCCCGCGCACCCCGACTCGGTCACCGTGGCCTGCGGATTCTCCGGGCACGGCTTCAAGTTCGTGCCCGTCGTCGGGGAGATCCTCGCCGATCTGGCCCTGACCGGCTCCACCGCCCACCCGATCGGGCTGTTCGACCCGGCCCGCCTCGCCACGGCACCCGCCTGAGCCGCCCGCTCCCCCTCCCCGTACACACAGCACGCTCGTCCTCCCCGTACACACAGCACGCTCGTCCTCCCGAGGAGCCCGCCGTGACGACGACCCCCGCCTCCCCCAGCCTGATCGCCACCCTGCCCGGGCACTACTACACCGACCCGGAGATCTTCCGGCAGGAACAGGAGCACATCTTCGAGTCGATGTGGTTCTGTGCCGTCCGCAGCGCCGACCTGGACAAGCCCGGTGCCTTCCGCACCGTCCAGGTCGGCCGTGAGAACGTCATCGTCACCCGCGGCCGCACGGGCGCGCTGCGCGCCTTCCTCAACGTCTGCCGCCACCGCGGGGCCCGGCTGTGCCTGGAGGAGTCCGGCGAGATCCGCCGCACCCTCCAGTGCCCGTACCACGCGTGGACGTACGACCTGGACGGCAGGCTGATCGCCGCGCCCGGCCTGACCAAGATGCCCGATGTCGACCGCGTGGAGTACGGCCTGGTCACGGTCGCCCTGCGGGAGTGGCTCGGCTACGCCTGGGTGTGCCTGGCCCCGGAGCCGCCCTCCTTCGAGGAGACGGTGGCCGGCGCCGCCGTCGAGCGCCTCGGCGACCCGGCCGCGATCGAGCACTACGGCACCGAGAAGCTCGCCCTGGGCCGCCGCATCACGTACGACGTGAAGGCGAACTGGAAGCTGATCGTCGAGAACTTCATGGAGTGCTACCACTGCGCGACGATCCACCCGGAACTGACCGACGTGCTCCCGGAGTTCACCGACGGCTACGCCGCCCAGTACTACGTGGGCCACGGAGCCGAGTTCGGCGAGGACGTCAAGGGCTTCACGGTCGACGGCAGCGAGGGCTTCGGCCGGCTGCCGGAGGTCGCCGACGACCAGGACCGCCGCTACTACGCGATCACGGTGAAGCCGGCGGTGTTCGTCAACCTCGTGCCCGACCACGTGATCCTGCACCGCATGTTCCCGCTCGCCGAGGACCGCACGGCGGTGGAGTGCGACTGGCTGTACGCGCCGGAGGTCGTGGCGTCCGGGGCGGACGTGTCGAAGTCGGTGGAGCTGTTCCACCGGGTGAACAGCCAGGACTTCGAGGCGTGCGAGCGCACCCAGCCGGCGATGTCCTCCCGCGCGTACCGCAGGGGCGGTGTGCTGGTGCCCACCGAGCACCACATCGGATCGTTCCACGCGTGGCTGCTCGGCAGCCTCGGCGTCAGGCCGCGGCGCGAGGCAGGGGGCAGCTGTGCCTGACCTGTTCTTCGACGGCGAGTGGCGCGGCGCCCTGGACGCGCGCACGCGCGAGATCCGCTGCCCCGCCGACGGCTCCCTGGTGGGGGTGGTGGACGAGGCGGGCGGCAAGGACACGGTGGAGGCGATCGCCGCCGCCCGCCGCGCCTTCGACACCGGCCCCTGGCCCCGCACCTCCCCCGCCGAACGCGGTGACCTGCTGCTGCGCGTCGCCGGTCTCCTGCTGCGGGACAAGGACACACTCGCCCGCGCCGAGTCGCTCGACACGGGCAAACGGCTGGTGGAGAGCGCGTACGACATCGACGATGTCGCGCGCTGCTTCCGTTGGTTCGGGCACCTCGCCGCCACCGGGACCGGGCGGGTCGTCGACACCGGCATCGACGGCGTCGACAGCCGGGTGGTACACGAGCCGGCCGGCGTGTGCGCGCTCATCACCCCCTGGAACTACCCCCTCCTCCAGGCTGCCTGGAAGGTCGCGCCCGCACTCGCCGCGGGCGACACCTTCGTGCTGAAGCCGAGCGAGCTGACCCCGCACACCGCGATCCACCTCATGCGGCTGCTGGCGGAGGCCGGGCTGCCGCCCGGGGCCGGCAACCTGGTCCTCGGCCCCGGCCCCCAGGCGGGCGCCCCGCTCGCCGACCACCCGGACGTCGACCTGCTCTCCTTCACCGGCGGCCTGCACACCGGGCGCCGCCTGATGGCCGCCGCGGCCAAGACGGTGAAGAAAGTCGCCCTGGAACTCGGCGGCAAGAACCCCAACGTCGTCTTCGCCGACGCCGACTTCGACGCGGCCGTCGACATGGCGCTGACCGCCGTGTTCCTGCACTCCGGGCAGGTGTGCTCGGCCGGGGCGCGGCTGCTGGTGGAGGACGCGCTGCACGACCGGTTCGTGGACGAGATCGTCCGGCGGGCGCGGCGGATCCGGCTGGGCGGGCCGTTCGACGAGCGGGCGCAGACCGGCCCGCTGATCTCGGCGGCGCACCGGGCCAGGGTCGAGGCGTACGTCGCCCGGGGCCTGGCGGAGGGCGCGGTGCTGCGCTGCGGCGGGGCACGGCCCGCCGGTCCCGGCCTGGACGAGGGGTTCTACTACCTGCCGACCGTGCTGGACGAGTGCGCGTCCGGGATGTCGGTGGTGCGGGAGGAGTCGTTCGGCCCGGTGCTGACCGTCGAGCGGTTCACGGGCGAGGACGAGGCCGTGCGCCTCGCCAACGACACGGTCTACGGACTCGCCGGCGCCGTGTGGACGGGCGACGAGGCCAGGGCGGCGCGGGTCGCGGCCGGGCTGCGGCTCGGCACGGTGTGGATCAACGACTACCACCCCTACGTCCCGCAGGCCGAGTGGGGCGGCTTCAAGCAGTCCGGTGTCGGGCGGGAGCTGGGGCCCGCGGGGCTGGCGGAGTACCGCGAGACGAAGCACATCTGGCGCAACACCCGCCCCGGGCCGCAGGGCTGGTTCACCTGACCCCGCCTCCGGCTCCCTCGTCCCCGCCGTCTCCCTCCCCCCTCCCTCCTCCCCGCTCCCGAGGTCACCAGGAGCCCGCTCATGACGACGACCGAGCAACCCCAGGACCCTCAGCGACCCCAGCAACCACAACGCCTCCGACAACCCCAGCAACCCCAGCAATTGCAGCAGTCACCCGGTCCGCGCCGTCACGACGACGCCGAGCTCGCCGAGTTCGGCTACAAACCGGAACTGAAGCGTTCCCTCGGCACCTTCCACACCTTCGCCGCCGGGATCAGCTACATCTCGATCCTGACCGGCACGTTCCAGCTGTTCTACTTCGGCTACGGCAGCGGCGGCCCCGCCTACTGGTGGTCGTGGCCGATGGTCTTCGCCGGCCAGTTCACGGTCGCCCTGTGCTTCGCGGAGCTGGCCGCCCGCCATCCCGTGGCGGGGTCGGTCTACAACTGGTCGAAGAAGGTGGGCAATCCGCATCTGGGCTGGCTGGCGGGCTGGATGATGCTGGTCGCCTCGATCGTGTCGATCTCGGCGGTGGCGCTCGCCTATCAGCTGACGCTGCCGCGGATATCGCCGTTCTTCCAGTTCGTGGGGGACGGCACCGGCACGTACGACGTGGCGGCCAACGCGGTGGTCCTGGCGGCGGTGCTGATCCTGTTCACCACGCTCGTCAACGCCTTCGGCGTCAGGCTGATGGCCCGGATCAACACGGCGGGCGTCTTCATCGAGCTGATCGCCGCCGTCGTCCTGATCGTGCTGCTGGCGGCGCACGCCACCCGCGGCCCCCAGGTGGTCATGGACACGCAAGGGACGGGGGCGGGGCACTCCTCCGGCTACCTCGGCGCGTTCCTCGTGGCCTCGCTGGCGTCCGCGTACGTCATGTACGGCTTCGACACCGCGTCCTCCCTCGGCGAGGAGTCCCTCGACCCGTCCCGCAACGCGCCGCGCGCGATCCTGCGGGCCATCGTCGCCTCGTTCGTCCTGGGCGGGCTGATCCTGCTGTTGGCGCTGATGAGCGTCTCCAGCCTGAAGGGCGGGAAACTCTCCACGGACGGGCTGCAGTACGTCGTCCTGGACGTGCTCGGCCCGACCGCCGGCAAGGCGATGCTGTGGTGCGTGCTGATCGCGGTCACGGTGTGCGCGCTGGCCGTGCACACGGCGGCGATCCGGCTGGCGTTCGCGATGGCGCGGGACAACAACCTGCCCGCGTCCTCGCTGCTGGCCCGGGTCAGCCCCCGTTTCCGGACCCCGGTCGTGCCGGCCGTGGTCATCGGGGTGCTGGCGCTGGCGATCCTGGTGGTCAACATCCGCCAGCCGCAGATCTTCACCGTCGTCACCAGCATCGGCATCATCATGATCTACCTCGCCTACCTCGGCGTGACCGTGCCGATGCTGGCGGCCCGGCTGCACGGCCGGTGGCGGCCGGCCGGCGAGGGCAGGTTCTCGCTGGGCCGCTGGGGGCTGCCCGTCAACGCCCTCGCCGTGCTGTGGGGCGCGGCCATGACGCTCAACCTGATCTGGCCGCGCGCCGCCGTCTACAACGCCACCGCGCCCCACCACTGGTACCTGCGCTGGGGCGCGGTGCTGTTCGTGGCCGTCATCGCGGGCGGCGGCTTCGCCTACTACTGGTTCGTCCAGCGGCACCGGACCGGCGTCCTCGCCGAGCACCGTCTGCGGACCGGGTCCGGGTCCGGGTCCGAGTCCGAGGCCACGTCCGGATCCGAAGCCACGTCCGCGACCGATGCCGCGTCCGGATCCGAGGTCGCATCCGGGTCCGGGTCCGCCCCGGCCGCTCCCCTCGCCGCCCCCGCGGCCGACTGAAGGAGGTCACCTGCTCATGGGCATCGACGAGTCCGACGAGTTCGACTACGTGGTGGTCGGCGGCGGCACCGCGGGCAACGTGGTGGCGGCCCGGCTGTCGGAGGACCCGGCCGTCACGGTGTGCGTGCTGGAGGCGGGGCCCAGCGACGTCGGCGACGACGACGTACTGCGGCTGGAGCGCTGGATGGGCCTGCTGGAGTCCGGCTACGACTGGGACTACCCGGTGGAGCCGCAGGCCGGCGGCAACAGCTTCCTGCGGCACGCGCGCGCGAAGGTGCTGGGCGGCTGCTCCTCCCACAACTCCTGCATCGCCTTCTGGGCGCCGGCCGAGGACCTCGACGACTGGGCGGCGAAGGGCTGTACGGGCTGGAGCGCCGCCGACCTGTTCCCGCTGTACCGGCGGCTGGAGTCCAACGACGCCCCCGGCGACCACCACGGCCGCACCGGCCCGGTGAAGCTGCGTACCCTCAAGAGCGGCGACCCGTGCGGGGCGGCCCTGCTGAAGGCGTGCGCGCAGGCGGGCATCCCGACGACCCCCTTCAACACCGGCGAGACGGTGATCCGCGGCGCCAACTGGTTCCAGATCAACGCCGACGAGAACAACATCCGCCAGTCGTCCTCCGTCGCCTACCTGCACCCGGTGCTGGGCAAGCGGCCCAACCTGGAGGTGCGGACCGGGGTGCGGGCCAAGCGGCTCGTCCTGGAGGGGCGGCGCTGCGCGGGCGCCGAGTACCTGGGCCCCGGCCTGATCCGCGCCCGGACGGTACGGGCCCGGCGCGAGGTGATCGTCTCGTGCGGCGCGATCGACTCGCCGAAGCTGCTGATGCTGTCCGGCATCGGCCCGGCGGCGCACCTTCGGGAGGTCGGCGTCGAGGTGGCCGTCGACTCCCCCGGCGTGGGCGGGAACCTCCAGGACCACCCCGAGGGCGTCGTCATGTGGGAGGCGAAGCAGCCGATGACCACCACGTCCAGCCAGTGGTGGGAGGCGGGCGTCTTCTACGACACCGAGCCGGGCCTGGACCGGCCGGACCTGATGTTCCACTACGGGTCGGTGCCGTTCGACATGAACACCGTCCGGCACGGCTACCCCACCTCCGAGAACGCCTTCTGCCTCACGCCGAACGTGACCCGCGCCAAGTCCCGCGGCACGGTGCGGCTGCGCACCCGGGACCACCGGGACAAGCCGAAGGTGGACCCGCGGTACTTCACCCACGAGCACGACGTGCGGGTGATGACGTACGGGCTGCGGCTGGCCCGCCGGATCGCCGCGCAGCCCGCGCTGAGCGGCTGGGCGGGCGCCGAGCTGGCGCCGGGCCCGGACGTGCGGGGCGACGACGAACTGCTCGACTACGTCCGCAAGACCCACAACACCGTCTACCACCCGGCCTGCACGGTGAAGATGGGCGCGGACGACGACCCCTCGGCCCCGCTCGACGCGCGGCTGCGGGTCAAGGGGGTCGAGGGACTCAGGGTCGCCGACGGGTCGGTGATGCCGGATCTGGTCACCGTCAACCCGTGCATCACCACCATGGCGATCGGCGAGAAGTGCGCGGACCTGATCCGGGCGGAGCGCCGGGCGGGCTGATCCCGGCCGTCCGCTAGAAGATCGATGAAGACCTTCTAGGCGGGCCGTTTGAACATGCGCGTCGCCGTGATCTCGCTGTGCACGGCGTCCCCCTCCCCGGCCGGGGTCTGCTGCGGCAGTCCCGGCCGGAGGTGTTCCTCCACGCTGATGTACTTCAGGCCGGCCCGGAGGTCGGCGTCGTTGCGCAGCCGGATGACGAGCGGGAACTCGGCGAGCGCGGTGGTGTCGAACAGGCCGGTGGTGTACAGCAGCTGCACGCCGAGCGCGTCGGAGACGGCCCGCTGGAGCTCCAGCAGGTACGTCGCGTTGGCGCGGCCGATGGGGTTGTCGAGGAACAGCGTGCCGGCGTGCCGGTGCTTGTCCCGGCCCCGGTCGTTGGAGCGCAGGGCGGCCATCGTGCAGTACAGGGCGATGGCCGCGGTGAGCAGCTGGCCGCCGGAGAACACGTCGCCCATCTGCCCGACGGGCACGCGCTCGGCGCGCAGCACGGCGTCCGGCTTGAGGATCTCCACGGCGACACCCTTGGGCTGCAAGGCCGCCGCCACGCCGCGCAGCAGCAGGGACATGCCGTCGCGCCGCAGGTCGGAGTTCTTCTTCACGGCCGCGCGGGTCGCCTCGTCGACGACCTCGCCGAGCCGCTCGGTCAGCGTGGCCTGGTCGGGTTCCTCGAAGCGGATGCGCAGGAACTCCTGCCCCGACCACTCCCCGAGCCCTTCGGGCAGGCGGGAGAGCCGCTGCGCGGACCGCAGGGTGGCGAGCGCCGACTCGACCAGCCCGCGCAGGCGGTCCACGATCGAGTCCCGGTTCCGCTCCAGCTGCGCCAGCTCGTCGGTGAGGACCCTGAGGCGGGGCGCGAAGGCGTCGGCCCACTTGCGGGCGTGCTCGGGCAGCGCGGAGGCGGGCAGTTCGCGGATCTGCTGCCGGGCCGGGGTGCGGACCTGCTCGTAGCGCGTGGAGTTGGCGTGCCGGACCAGGACGTCGCTGGCCTCGCGGACGGCGGCGTCGGCGGCGGACAGGTCGGCGGCGCAGCCGCGCAGCGACCGGCGGGCCTCGGCGGCGGACTGCCGGGCCTCCTCCAGGGTGCCCGGGTAGGGCTCGGGCTCCTCCTGCTCCTCCTCGGCGGCCTGTTCGCGCAGCAGGTCGCGGAGCATGGCGGCGATCTCGTCGAAGCCGCCCGCCGCGTCCTCGGCGGCGCGGTGGGCCTCCAGCAGTTCGGCGTGGGCCTCGCGGGCCTGGGCCAGCGCCTCGGTGCGGGAGGCCAGTTCGGCCGTCGCGGTGCGCAGCAGGGCCTGGGCGTGCTCGGCGTCGCGCGGGACCAGCTCCTCGGGCAGCTCGGTGTGCGCCTCGCCGTCCTCGGGCGCGTGCCGCTCGGCCTCGCCGCGCAGCCGCCCGAGCTGCTCGCTCGCGCTGGACATCCGCGTCTCCAGCAGCTGCACCAGCTCCTCCGCGCGGGCGGCGGCGGCCTGCCGGCTGGGCCCGTCGGAGCCGTCGGGGGACTCCAGGAGCTGTTCCGCGCGGGTGCGGACCTTGTTGCTGAGCCGGTCCAGCTCCGCGCGGGCCGCGCTCTCGTCGCTCTCCGCGCGGGCCTGCTCGGCGCGCAGATCGGCGCCGACGCCGACCTTCTCGTACACCTGGGACGCGGCCCGGTACGCCTCGCGGAGCGCGGGCAGGGACGCCTTCGGCGCCTCGGTGCCGTCCTCGGGTACGTCGTCGGGGGCGCCCGCGATCTCGGAGCGCTCGGCGCGCAGCGCACGCGCGGTGCGGCGGGCGTCGTCGGCGGCGCGCTGGGCGGCGCGGCGGTCCTCGTCGGCGGCGCGGGCCCGCTCCAGGCAGACCTGGGCGCGGGCCTCCGCCTCGGCCGCCTCGTCGGCGAGCTCGCGCAGCCGGGCCTGCCAGCCGGCCCGCTCCCGCAGCCGGAAGGCGAGCCCGGCGAGGGCGTCGGCGGCGCGGCGGGCCTTCTGCGCGGCCTCCTGCCGTTCGTCGCGCACCCGCACGGCCTCGGCGGCGGCCTCCTCCGCCTCGGCCCGCGCGGTCCGTGCCTCGGCCAGCTCGGCCTCGGTCTCCTCGGCGAAGGCCCGTGCCTCCTCGGCCGCCCGGGCCAGCTCGGCGAGGCGTCCGGCGGGGCATCCGGCGCGCCAGGAGGCGAGCCGGGCGGCCAGCTCCCGGTCCTTGCCGAGCCGTGCGGCGAGGGTGCGGATCTCCTCGTCGCGGCGGGTCGCCCGCGCGCGCAGCGCCTGCCGCTCCTCGTCGGCGGCGTGCTCGTCGTGCATGGCGGGGTTCGGCGGGACGAGGAACACCTCGCCGGTGTCGGCGCCGGGGGCCGGGGTGGGAGCCAGCAGCGCGGCGGCCGTGCCGACGGCGACGGCCGAGCGGGGCAGCAGGGCCGCGTCGCCGAGGGCCTCGCGGGCGCGGGCGTGCGAGTCGGGGTCGGTGATGATGACGCCGTCGACCAGCTCCGGGCGGGCGGCCAGCACGCGCGCGTGGTCGGCGGGGTCGACGGACTGGGCGAGGTAGCGCCAGCCGGGCAGCGCGGGGATGCCGTGCTCGCCGAGGAACTCCACGGTGGCCAGCACGTCGGGACCGGGCGGCAGCAGCCCGCCGTCGCCGAGCGCGCCGAGGATGCGGGCGTCGTCGGCGGCGGCGGTGCGCAGGTCGAACAGCTGCCGCTCGGCGGAGGAGACGGCGTCGTCGAGCAGTTCGCGCAGCTCGTCGGCGAACCGGTCGAGTTCCTCGGCGGTGAGGGCGGCGGCGCCGGGCCCCGGCGCCGCGGCCGCCGTGCCGTCCCCGTCCCGGCCCCGCCGGGGCTGCGGGATGCCCGGGCGGGTGCCGGAGGCCAGGCCGAGCAGGTCGGCGATCCGCTCCTCCGCCGCCAGCGCCTCGGCGGTGCGCCGCTCGGCCTCCAGGGCGCGGGCGGCGGCGGTGGCCGCGTCGGCCGCGCGGGCGGCCGTCAGTTCGGCGCGGGTCTCGGCGGCGGCGGCCTCGCGCGCGTGCTCGGTGGCCCGGCGGGCCGCCTCGCGGGCCGTGTCCCAGGCTTCGACGGTGCTCTTCTCGGCGTCGCTGGCGGCGAGGGCGGCGCGGGCCGGGTCGGCGTCGGGCGCGCTGTCGTCCAGCCAGCCGGCGCGCACGGCCTCGGCGGTCTCCTGCTCGACCTCCGCCAGCCGCTGCCGCAGGTGCCCGGCCTCGCTGCGGGCCCGCTGCGCCTCGGTGGCGGCGGCGGTGGAGTCGCGGTAGGCGGCGTCGCCGGCCTCCTGGAGGGCCGCAGAGCGCTCCTCCTCCTCGTTGGCCTGCGTCTCGGCCTTCCCGGCCGCCGCGTGCAGGGCGCGCACGAGGTCGACGGCGGCCTGGGCGCGTGCGGCGAGCGCGGGGGCGGCGTCCCGCTCGGCCTCGCGGATCGCGGCGGACACGCGGGCGACGCGGTCGGCGGCGGCGCGGTGGCGCAGGACCGCCTCGGCGGCCTGCCAGGCGGCGTGCAGCGTACGGGCGTCGGCGAGTTCGCGCTTCTGCGCGGCGGCGGCCTTCTCGGCGGCGGTGAGCGCCAGGGAGGCGTGCCGGTAGGCGAGTTCGGCGGCGATCAGCGCGCTGCGCTCGCGGGCCGACTCGGCGTGGGTGACGGCGTACGCGGCGGCGGTGACCCGCTGGGCGAGGTCGGCGGCCCGGGCCCGCTCCCGCACCCCGCGCGCGGAGAGCCGGCGGGCCAGGGTCCGCGTGCGGCGCTCGGCGGCGGTGTGGACGTCCCGCGCGCGCGTGCGGGCGTCGGCGGCCTCGACGATCCGGCCGAGCAGGTCCACGGACCCGGCGGTGAAGTCCCGCTCGGCGATCAGCTCGGCGCGCCGGCCCAGCTTGTTGCCGAAGCCGCTGACCAGGTCGGCGAGCCCGTCGGTGTCACGGGTGTCGGTGACGGCGCGCAGCAGCAGGTCGGTGAAGTCGGAGTCCTTCTTCACCGCGAACAGGCCCGCGGCCTCGCCCTCGTCGGCGTTCATCTCCCGCTGGTAGCGGAAGAGTTCGGGGTCCAGGCCGAGCTCGCCGAGGTGCTCGGTCCAGCGCTCGTGGATCTCCTCCCAGTGCACCTCCAGGTGCGGGTACGCCTTCCCGGCCTCCGTCAGGGCGTCCCGGAAGCCCTTCATGGTGCGCCGTCGCCCCTGCGCCCCCGACTGGCCCTCCACGGGCGGCCGTACGGCGGTGGACTCGGCGACGGGCAGGTTGTCCAGGGTGAGTCCGGGGCCGGGCCGGAAGGAGTACCAGGCCTCGGCGAACTTCCGCGGGTCGTTGGAGACCTGGCGTCCGCGCCACTCGCTGACCTTGCCGACGACGACGCACTCGCCGGTCTGCACATGCTGCCACTCCAGCGCGACGTGCCCGCAGTCGTCGGCGAGCAGGAACTTGCGCAGCACGCCGGAGCTGGCGCCGCCGAGGGTGTTGCGGTGGCCCGGCAGCATCACGGAGAAGATCAGCTTCAGCAGGACGGACTTGCCGCCGCCGTTCTCCAGGAAGAGCACGCCGGCGGGCGCGGGCCTGCGCGGCGGGCCGACGGGCTCCTCCTCGAAGAACTCCGCCTGCGTGGGCGCGGGGTCGGGCACGGGCTCTCCCACGCCCCGCAGGTCAAGCACGGTGTCGGCGTAGCGCGCACCGGCGGGCCCGATGGAGTAGAGGCGGACCCGGGACAGCTCGTACATGGCGGACTCTCGTCAGTCTTCGGTCGTGCTCAGTCAGGTGGTTCGTAAAGGGCCGGCGACCAGGTGGTTCGCAACGGGCCGGCGGCTCAGGACGAGTGGAACGGCAGCCCGGCGTCGGCCACCAGCTCCAGGTCGTCGCTCTCCTCGGCGGGCAGCAGCGTCGGCGTACCGTCGGTGACCGGGACGACGCCCAGCTCCAGCAGCTCGGCCATGGCGGCGCTGCCCGCCATGTCGCGCACCTGGAGCTGGTAGCGGGCCGTGGTGCGGTACGTGCCGCCGTTGTCGTCGCCGGTGCGCTGGAGGAACCCGGAGTCGGTGAGGAAGGCGACGGCCTTGCCGACGATGCCGGTGGTGGAGCCCGGGAGTCTGCGGGCGTCCTTGGTGGCGCCGGTCGCGCTGCGTCTGGCCCAGATCCGCCAGGCGGCCTCCAGTCCCGGCGCGTCGGTGGCCGGGTCGGTGTTCTCGCCCTGCTCCGCGGCCCGCTCCTCCAGACGCCGGCACGCCTGGCGCACGAAGGCGTCGACGCCGTTGACGGTGACGCGCCCGATGTAGCCGTCGTCGGCGAGGTCCTCGGGGCGGGGGAACGCCAGGGCGGCGACGGCGAGATGGGCCAGTCCGTGCAGGAAGCGGTCGCCGGAGTCGGCGGCGGCGCGACGCGCGTAGTCGCCCATGCGGACGGCGAACACCGAGTCCTCGGCGGCGGTCACCGCCATGCCCGCGCGCGGGGACACCTCCAGCACGACCAGCCCGAGGCCGGCGGCCACGGCGTCGGCGAGGCGGGCGAAGGGCGGGTCCTCGCGGTAGCGGCGCAGCAGGTCGGCGTACTCCTGGTCGCGGGCGGGCAGCAACTTGGGCTGGAGGCCGAAGGCGACGAGCCGGGCCGCGTCGGCGGCGTCGGCGGGCGTGACCGCCGCGGACGCCGGTGCGGCGGCACCGGTCTCCGGCTCGCTCCGGTCGACGTGCTCGGTCACGGTCGGTGCTCCTTGCTGCGGTGGTGCTCGTGCGGGTGGTGCGGATGCGCCCCGGCCCGGTACGGGGGACGCGGGTGCGCCCCGGCCCGGTGCGGGGGACGCGGGTGTGTTCCGGCCCGGTGCGGGGGACGCGGGTGTGTTCCGGCCCGGTGCGGGGGACGCGGGTGTGTTCCGGCCCGGTGCGGGGGACGCGGGTGTGTTCCGGCC